>NZ_SZZV01000032.1:0-26988 GCF_009829935.1 Pantoea sp. Seng
TGCCACCCGTCAGGATCACTAGCGTCATACCAATCGCCAGCAGCCCGGTGATGGCAACATGCTGCGTCATGATCAGTAAGTTTGAAGTGGTCAGGAAATTAGGCACCATAAAGCTAAAAAAGCCGACCACGATCAGTAACGCGATAAAGGTTCGCGCTTTCAGCAAGTACATATAAAGCAGGTATTTCTGGTTCATTTATTGCTCTCCTGCGGGCTCAATCATGCGGTGTTGAGGCGCTAATCAGCGCTTCTCGCGTTGCCGCGCTGCGCGGTAAGTCGGCGGTAATACGGCCATCGGCCATCACCAAAATGCGATCGGCCAGTGCCATCACCTCGTCCAGTTCAGAAGAGGAGAACATCACCGCCAGACCTTGCTGTGCGAGATTGCCAATCAGGTGGTACACGTCCGTTTTGGCCCCCACATCGATCCCACGCGTGGGTTCATCCAGCAAAACCACTTGAGGGCCCGTCATCAGCGCTTTTCCCAGCACCACTTTCTGCTGGTTACCGCCGCTGAGTGAGGTAATCGGCAGTTCTGGATCGCTCACTTTGATGGCGAGATGACCAATCATTTCATCGACGCGACGTTGCTCTTTGTGGGGATTGAGTAAGCGCAGCGCACGGCGAAAACCGCGCAAGCTGAGATCGCTTAACGTCATGTTGGCGGTGATCGACATCAACTGCACCACGCCTTCGGTTTGTCGGTCTTCCGGTACCAGCGCAATGCCTTTTTTCAGGCGCTGCTGGAAGTTGCGTTTATCCAGCACTTCGCCATTCAAACTGACGCTGCCAGACTGGCAGTGCATCATGCCAATCAGCCCTTTAAACAGCTCGGTGCGCCCCGCGCCCAGCAAACCGTAAATACCGATCACTTCGCCCTTACGCAATGAGAACGACACATCATTGAGCTTATAGCCACCATTCTGATGCAGCGCCGTCAGGCCGTTGACGTGCAAAATCGTTTCGCCCTGTGCTGCGGGCTGATAGTCGAAGTGCTTTTTCTTGTCACCGACCATCTGTTCGATGATCCAGGGAACTGACGCATCACGCACTTCCCGCTCGCTGATAAAACAACCGTCACGGAAAATGGTGATGTGATCGCCAATTTCCATCAGCTCTTCCAGCCGATGCGAGATATAGATGATGGTCACACCACGCCGCTTCAGCTGGTCAATCACGTTGAACAACACTTTGACTTCAGACTGGCTCAGCGCACTGGTGGGTTCATCCATGATCAGCACACGCGTATCTTTGGACAGCGCTCGGGCGATCTCGACCAGTTGCTGATGGCCGATCCCCAGTTCGCCCAGTGGCGCATAAGGGTCAACATCCAGCTCCAGCCGCTCCAGTAATGATTTCGCCAGCGCATACTGATATTTTTCGTTGATCACACCGCGCTGGAAAAACTCGTTGGCGATAAAGATGTTGTCCATCACGTTCATGTTGGGGAACAGGTTAAGTTCCTGAAAGATGATGCTGATACCGTGTTTTTCCGCCTGATGAGTGGAGCTTAGCGACACCACTTCTCCGTCCAGCAGAATTTCACCGGATGAAGGCGTTTCCACGCCCGCCAGCATCTTCATCATGGTGGATTTACCGGCACCGTTTTCGCCAATCAGCACGTTCACTTTGTTGCGATAGACGCGGTAATTCACCTGATCGAGGGCAGTCACGCCGGGGTAAATACGTGACACATTACGGGTTTCGATGATCACGTCACTTTGAGGATTTTGCATACCCGCTCCTTACTGCCGCACGATGGCAGCAGGTGTGACATTCGGCACCTGCTCAGGCGTATCGAAGCTGCTAAACACGCCGGAAATTTGCACCTTATCGCCGACTTTGGGCTTGAAGGCGCTCATCATGTTGGCAGCCTGCTGATTAATGGCGCGGCTGTAGTCGCCAAACAGCACCTGATCGTTAAAGTCCTGATAGCTGGCCCCTTTATAGGCATCACGCAGCACCGTGCCAGGGAAAATCGGACCGACCTGCACCGTCACGTTATCGCCGGAAACATCTTTCACCGTCATGCGGCCATTGCGCGAAGTGGTATTCACCGCTGTCACCTCACCGCTGACCTTGACGCTAAAGACACAGGGGTTCTCTTCCTGTGCGCGGTAGCCGTAGGTTTGACAGGCGCTGTCAAAATCTTTGGCGGACTTTAGCGCATTCAGCAGTTCCGCCACCGGCTTCGCATCGTGCTGAATCTGCGGCACCAGTTTCTGCTGCCAGGTCTGAGCAATATTGGCCATTTTGGGATTGGGGGGATTTTTCAGGTCGGCCAGCTCCTGCTGCGACACAATGCGGCAACCGCTAAGGATCACGATAGGAAGCAGTAACCAGAGTCGTTTGTGCATCTCATTCTCCTGGGCGCCTGCTGTGCAGGCGCACCGATTATTGATTACGACTTGTAGTTAAAGTCCTGCACACCTTTAGCATTGTCCGGGGTGATTAAAATGCCGCGGAACATCACGCGCTGCTTCTCCGGCTTCACCCCTTTCTGGATGAAGTTGTCGAGATCGGTCACGCCCTGCGCAGCAATAGCCTGCGCCTGCAACATTACCGTAGCTTTCAGATCGCCTTTTTCTACCGCATCACGCTCGTCGTTGCTGCCGTCGATACCCACCACGGTGACATCGTTGCGGCCTGCGGCTTTAAGTGCCGCAATCGCGCCCAGCGCCACCGGACCGTTACCACAGATCACGCCTTTTACATCGGGATGGGCCTGCAGAATGCTGTCCATAATGCGTTTGCCATCGATAAGGGTGCCTTTCGCATCCTGACGCGCGACAGATTTCATATCCGGATACTGATCCAGCACCTGGTGGAAGGATTTCGAGCGGGTGACACAGTTATTGTCCGCGAGGTTACAGGTCAATTCGGCATAGCTGCCTTTTTCACCCATCTTCTCCACAAACACGTTGGCCACATCAGAACCCGCCTGGAAGTTGTTGTGGGTGATCTGCGCCAGCGCCACATCGTCGACCGGAATTTCACGGTTGATCAGCACCACGGGGATCCCCGCATCTTTGGCTTTTTTGATTGCTGCGACGCTGGCGGTGGAGTCGGCGTTATCCAGCACAATGCCCTGCACTTTTTTACCGATTGCGGCATCGATCAGTTCGCTCTGCTTCTTAACGTCTTCACCGTGCGACAGCACGCTGGTTTTATAGCCCAGCTCTTGCGCTTTCAGGTTGGCGCCTTTGGCTTCGGAAGCGTAATAGGGGTTATCCAGTGAGTTCACCAGAATCATGATGGTGCCTTTGTCGGCAGCGAAACTGGATTGGGCGATCAGGCAACTGGCAATGGCAGTGAATAACAGGGTACGTTTTTTCATGTTCGTGCTCTCTCATTGTTTTGTTGTTATTGCAGGGTTGAGGCCTTACTGGTGCTGGCGCGGCATTACCAGATGGTGAAGCCGCCATCGATCATTAAATCTGCGCCGGTGATCATGTCGCTGCCGTTGCTGGCGAAGAACAACACGGCAGCGGCAATTTCATCGGTGTAAGCAAAACGCCCTAGCGGGATCAGTTTTTTCATCTGTTCGCCCTTCTCACCGCGCCAGGCCTTTTCGCCCATCGGCGTCAGCACCACGGTGGGTGACAAGGTATTGACGTTGATACGGTGTGGTGCGAACTCTTTGGCCATCACTTTAGTCATACCGAGTAGACCCGCTTTGGCAGAGGTATAGGCCACGTGGTTATCAATGGCGATGGAAGCGGCCTGTGAAGCGATATTGATGATCTTGCCGCCATTACCGGCGCGCACCATGCGTTTGCCCGCCGCTTGTGAGCAAAGAAAAGGACCGGTGAGATTGACGGCGATCTGCTTTTGCCACTCGGCAAAGTCGGTTTCCAGTACCGGCTGTAACATCACATAACCCGCGCAGTTCACCAGGATATCAATGTGGCCGTAATGCTGTTCAACCTGGTTGAACGCCGTCTCGACTGAGCCAGCATCGGTCACGTCACAGCACACCAGCAGTACACGATCGGCAGAGAATTGTTCCTGCACAGCCGCCACGCGATCGCTTTCGAATGGAGGGTAAAGCAGGGCCAGCCGTGCACCTTTCTCTAACAGCATGGCGTTACTGGCCATGGCAATTCCACCGAGGCCACCGGTCACCACCGCCACCTTGCCGGTGAGGTCCAGATCGGTATTTACGCCGTAGCGCAGGTTGACATCGTATTCCCCACTCATCCCTTCTCTCCTGTGTGCATGTTCAGCGGCTCTGGTTATCTCTGGCCGGATAGGTTTGCAGTAACATTGATTTTCGAACAAAAATATAAGCTATCGTTTCGCAATGGTTTGTGGGTGAGATCAAATTTCATACAAATGATGCAAACTATTTTTATCTTACTGTATTTTAAGTAAATAACTAAATATCACGTTTTGTGATATAGAAATAACGGCTGGCAGGTCTATGTGAAATCAATTGCATGGCTTTATCTTATTTTCATTCGAAAATGCATCTTTGTGCGAGCCGCCTCGCAAATCCCTGGTGCGCAGAGTAAAATCATCACGGGTTTTCTTATTGCCAAAACCAGACCGTGATTGGAAAGAGGGAGCATTTCGATTGAAAAGCAAATCTGAGCAGCTGGCTGATATGCAGCAGCGTCGTGAGAAGATCCTGGAGATGATCCGCGAAGACGGCACAGTCACGGTTAAAGCGCTTACCGATACCTTTGGCCTGACCGAGGCAACCATCCGCACCGATTTGCGTATGCTGCAAAAAGCCGGGCATGTGCAGCGTTATCACGGTGGCGCCACGCTGATGACCGGTAAGCAGAACACCGGCGCACTGCTGCTTGAGCGTCAAACTCACCTTGATGAGAAAGAAGCCATTGGCCGGCTCGCCGCGCAGTATGTGGAAAATGGGGATACGGTGATTTTCGATTCTGGCACCACCACCACCGCCATTGCGGAAGCAATTGGCCACATCCGTCGTTTATCGGTGATCACCACGGCGGTGAATATTGCGCTGAAGCTGGGGGGCGAACCGGGGATTAATATCCTGCTGACGGGGGGGACCTTCAAATTTCCAACACTCTCGACGTCCGGTGAGAAAGCCGCTTCTTTCTTTGAAAACGTGCTGGCCGAAAAGCTGTTTCTCGCCACCGCCTGTATTTCGCCCCGCCTCGGGTTAAGCTTCCCCAGTGAGACGGATATCAAAGTGAAGATGGCGATGATCAACTCCGCCAGTACGGTATTTGTGGTGGCAGACTCCAGCAAAATCGATAAGGTGTCGATGTTTGCCCTGCCCTGTGACTGGAGCAAAATCCATTATTTGATTACCGATCGCGGGATTACGCCGGCGCAGATTGCAGCGTTTGAAGCGTTAGGGGTACAGGTGTTGGTGGCAGGCATTGAAGAGACAAAAAAACGCGCGGTGTTTTGAGCATCAATTCAGGGGCGGCCCACTCGCAGCCGCCCCCTCAATGCTGATTAGAAACCTAAGCTATCCAGCAAGTCATCCACCTGATCCTGGTTCGCTACCACGCCAGGTGCATTGGCATGGATCTGTGGACCATTCAACAGGCTGCTGGCGTCTTTACGCGCGGCAGCGTTGGCTTCAGGCATATTCTCCAGCAACACCATCAGCAACTGACGCTCGATCTCCTGGATCACATCCATCATGCGCTTGATCACCTGGCCGGTAAGGTCCTGGAAATCCTGCGCCATCATGATCTCAAGCAGCTGCTTGTTGGTGTACGAGGTATGCGACGGCACATCACTGAGAAATTCGCGCGTATCCGAAACCAACTCGCGTGCATCCGCCAGCTCAATCGGGTTTTCAAACCACGCATCCCAACGGCCTTTCAGCTTGTTGGCGTTGGCTTCCATTTGGTCCTGGTGTGGCTGCGCGGCTTCAACGCAGTTGAGTGCGCGTTCTGCCGCTTGCGCCGTCATCTGCACCACGTAATCCAGACGGTCACGCGCGTCCGGAATCGCTTCCGCCGCTTCGGCAATCGCCTGGTCTAACCCCAATTCGCGCAGGCTGTCGCGCAACATACGCGTCAGCGAGCCGATACGGGTAATAATGTCGTGTGCCGAGGCTTCTTCGGTTGGTTTCGAAAGGTCGCTCATCACATCTCCTTACATACCCAGTTTTTCGAAAATTTTACCCAGCTTTTCTTCCAGCGTGGCTGCGGTGAACGGCTTCACTACATAACCGCTGGCACCGGCCTGGGCAGCTGCAATGATGTTCTCTTTTTTCGCTTCGGCGGTGACCATCAGCACCGGCAGTTTGCTCAACGCCGCGTCCGCACGAATGGTCTGCAGCAGTTCCAGACCGTCCATGTTGGGCATGTTCCAGTCGGATACCACGAAATCAAAACCACCCGCACGCAGTTTGGTCAGTGCATCAACACCGTCCTCTGCTTCTTCAACGTTGTTGAATCCCAGCTCTTTCAGCAGGTTGCGGACGATACGACGCATCGTATTGAAGTCATCCACCACCAAAAAGCGCATGTTTTTATCAGCCATATCTACTCCTGTGTTGTCTCGTCCGGCAGGACGGGCTCGTTAAATTCGCAATGCCTGTCCGGCGCTAATTTTTGCCAGCATGTGCTGACTGATGTGTCCTAAATCGACTACTTCACTGGTGCCGCCCATCGCAATCGCTTCGCGCGGCATACCAAAGACGACGCAACTTGCTTCATCCTGCGCGATGGTCCAGGCACCGGCGCGATGCATTTCCAGCATCCCGGCGGCACCGTCGTTACCCATCCCGGTAAGGATGACACCCACGGCATTTCGTCCTGCGTGCACCGCCACGGACCGGAACAGCACGTCAACAGAGGGCTTATGACGGTTCACCGGCGGGCCATCATTCAGTTTCACCACGTAGTTGGCGCCACTACGGCTCAACTCCATGTGCATCGCGCCCGGTGCGATATAGGCATGACCGGGCAAAATACGTTCGCCATCTTCCGCTTCTTTCACGGTGATCTGGCAGAGCTTGTTCAGGCGCTCAGCAAACGAGCGGGTAAACCCTGGCGGCATGTGCTGCGTGATCAGCAGCGCCGGGCTGGTCGCGGGCAGCGGCTGCAGTACATGGCGAATCGCCTCGGTGCCGCCAGTGGAAGAGCCAATCGCAATCAGCTTCTCACTACTCAGCAGCGGGCCAGCTTTCAGCATCACCGGGCCGGGTGTGGCCGGGCGCGCATGCAATTTGGCTCGCGCCGCTGCGCGAATTTTGTCGGCGATCATCTGGCTGTACGCCAGCATGCCTTCGCGAATACCCAACTGCGGCTTAGTGACGAAATCCACTGCGCCCAATTCCAGCGCGCGTAATGTCACTTCCGATCCTTTACCGGTCAGCGATGACACCATCACGACTGGCATCGGACGCAGGCGCATTAACTTCTCAAGGAAGTCGAGGCCATCCATACGCGGCATCTCGACGTCCAGTGTCAGCACCTGTGGGTTGTATTGCTTGATTAAATCCCGCGCCACCAACGGATCGGGCGCGGTAGCGACCATCTCCATATCGGCGTGGCTGTTGATGATCTCCGTCATCAACTGTCGCATTAGCGCGGAGTCATCCACGCACATCACGGTGATTTTGCTCATCGTCTTTCCTTGGTCAATCCATAGACTGTCTGTCCACGCAGCCAGAACTCTTTACTGATCTGGCTGAAGTTCTCTGAGTGTCCAGCGAACAGCACACCGCCGGGCTTCAGCAGGGGAACGAAACGGCGCAGAATTTTTTCCTGCGTCTCTTTATCGAAATAGATCATCACGTTGCGACAGAAAATTGCGTCGAACGGACCCGGCAACGCCCAGTCGTTGGCCAGTAAATTCAGCTGCGAATAGTTCACCATGCTGGCGAGATCGGAGCGAACGCGTACCATACCTTCATGCGGGCCGGTGCCACGCAGGAAAAAGCGTTGCAGCTGCGATTGCGATAAGGTGCGCAGCTCTTCCTGGCGGTACACCCCCGCCACGGCTTTTTCCAGTACCTGTGTATCAATGTCGCTGGCGTGCACCTGGAACTTACCCGGTCCGGTACCCAGCGTTTCCGCCAGCGTCATGGCGATGGAGTACGGCTCTTCGCCGGTTGAGGCGGCGGTACTCCACACGCTGTAACTGCCACTGCGCTTACGCGCATGATCCGCGAGGATCGGGAAATGGTGCGCCTCGCGGAAAAATGAGGTCAGATTGGTGGTCAGTGCGTTAATAAACGCCTGCCATTCTGCACTGTTCTGGTCTTGCTCCAGCAACGCCAGATAACGACCAAAATCATCAATGTTCAGCGTGCGCAAACGGCGCACTAAGCGGTTATAAACCATCTCCCGCTTGTGATCGGCCAGCACGATGCCTGCGCGTTGATAGATCAGCTGGCTGATACGACGAAAATGCGTATCTGAAAGCGGCAGGCGCTGCACCATTTGCGAGAGCAGCGTTGTTGCTTCACTTTGATCCAATAACGTCGATTTCTTCATGTCAGGTCACCCGGCAACAAACTGATTAAATTGTGATACTGCGATTACTGCTGCGCTGCCAGTTGGGCCGCCTTGCGGCGGCCATACGGATTAAAAGGTTTCCCAGTTATCGTCCGCGCTACGTGCACCTGCGGGTTGAGCCAGCGCTTTGACTGCGGCTGGACGCAACATTTTTGGCGCTGTAGATAGGTTAACGGCCTGAGCGACAAATTCTTTACCAATATTGAACACCGCAACCGACTGTTTCAGTCGACTGGCCTGATCTTCCAGTGCGGCAGCCGCCGTGGCTGACTCTTCTACCAGCGCGGCGTTCTGCTGTGTCACGCGATCCATCTCGTTCACGGCCAGACCCACCTGGTCGATTCCGCGACTCTGCTCATCCGACGCCGAGGCGATTTCGCCCATGATGTCGGTGACGCGAGTGACGGCGTTGACGATGTTGGTCATGGTTTCGCCTGCGCTCTCCACCAGTACCGAACCGGTGTTGACGCGACTCACCGAATCTTCGATCAGACCTTTGATCTCTTTCGCTGCCTGGGCGCTGCGCTGTGCCAGACTGCGCACCTCACCCGCCACCACCGCAAAGCCACGGCCCTGTTCACCCGCACGTGCCGCTTCAACCGCCGCGTTGAGTGCCAGAATGTTGGTCTGGAACGCGATGCCATCGATCACACTGATGATGTCGGCGATTTTCTTCGAGCTGCCGGTGATCTCTTTCATGGTGGTGACCACGCCATCCACCACTTTGCCGCCGTGCTGCGCGGTTTCAGAGGCAGTCAGCGCCAGTTGTGAAGCCTGACGGGCGTTTTCGGCGTTCTGCTTCACGGTCGCGGTCAACTGCTCCATGCTGGCAGCCGTCTCTTCCAGAGAAGCGGCCTGCTGTTCAGTACGTGAAGAGAGATCGTTGTTACCCATGGCGATTTCGCTGGCACCGGTGTAGATAGCGTCTGAACCATCACGCACGGTACGCACGGTATTCGCCAGCTCCTGCTGCATGTGCTGCAGTGAGCTGAGCAATTCACCCATCTCGTTGCGCATACTGACATCAATCTGCTGCGTCAAATCACCACGTGCGATGTGACGGATATGGTCGATGCTCTGTTTCAACGGACGAATCAGCACGTTGCGCATGCCGCTCCACACCAGTGCAATCACCAGCAGGGTCACCAGTAAAGTACCGATCACCAGCATGATGGAGTGCTGATAGGCGCTTTCGTTGGCATCAATACCCTGCTTTGCCAGCACGATGTTGTAGTTCAGCCATGCGGTGTAATCCTTCTCGAATTTATCCTGCATACCCTGCGTTGGTTGATCGACAAAGCCTTTAAAGTTCCCGTTACCCAGGAAATCAATCAGCTCGGCCAGTCCACCACGGAAGGCGTTGTAGTTGGCCTGCAGCGTCTTAACGTTCTCTGCGCTTTTGCCCTTCTCAGACAAATTCGCGTTGAACTCGGCAAAAGCCTGGTCAGCGTTTTTCAACTCCTCACTTGCCAGCGCCACCAGTTCTTTCACGGTCGCACCTGATCCAGCCTGCTGGCTATCCAGCAAATAGCGGATCCCTGCACGGTTCAGCGTGTTACGCGCCTGAACCAGCGATACCCAAGAGGTGCCCATCGCCCGTTGCAGCGTGCTGAGACGCTGGTTGTAGGCAAAATTCTCTTTATCGGCTTTCACCGTGGTAAAAAACATCCCTCCGGAAAACAGCTGCAGCAAGGCAAACAGTGCCAGCACACATAACAGCCCGGAAACGACACGAATACGACTAAACATAAACACCTCATTGGTTGGCGGATCGCTCCTGTTATCGGCGTTCGCAGGGGGATCTTTAAGTTGTCTGCAACGGGTTGGACCAGCGGGAATTAGGGAGGATCAGGGATAAATTAAAGTGTGGCGACAGGTGTGCGGGCGCACCTGCGTGCGCCCGGTTAAAAACGTTTAAAATGTCTCCCAGTTGCTGTCACTGACGGGCGCCGTCACGGCTTTGCGTGGTGCACTCAGCATTGGCTGCGCGCTCTGTGGCTGACGCACTGCGGCAGTGGCCTGTGAAGCACGCGGCACGCGGAACACCGCCACTGACTGGCTCAAACGGCTGGCCTGCTCTTCCAGTGACGCCGCTGCAGCGGCGGATTCTTCCACCAGCGAGGCATTCTGCTGGGTCACGCGATCCATCTCGGTGACGGCATGGCCGACCTGATCGATACCGCGACTCTGCTCATCAGATGCTGAAGCAATTTCGCCCATGATATCGGTCACGCGCGTCACCGCACCGACGATATCATTCATGGTTTCACCGGCAGTACCCACCAGCTGTGAACCGCTGTTCACCCTGTTCACCGAGTCTTCAATCAGGCCTTTAATCTCTTTGGCTGCCTGCGCACTGCGCTGTGCCAGATTACGCACTTCACCGGCCACCACCGCAAAGCCACGCCCTTGCTCACCGGCACGCGCCGCTTCTACCGCCGCGTTCAGTGCCAGAATATTGGTCTGGAAAGCAATGCCATCGATCACGCTGATGATATCGGCGATTTTCTTCGAACTGCCAGCAATGTCATGCATGGTGCGCACAACACCATCCACCACTTCGCCACCTTTACGCGCGGTATCAGAAGCACTGAGCGCCAGCTGAGATGCCTGACGGGCGTTCTCGGCATTCTGCTTCACGGTAGCCGTCAGTTGCTCCATGCTGGCCGCCGTCTGTTCCAGCGAAGCCGCCTGCTCTTCAGTACGCGCGGAGAGATCGTTGTTGCCCGCCGAGATTTCGCTCGCGCCGGTAAAGATGGCATCAGAGCCGTCACGCACGTTGCTGACGGTACGCACCAGCGACTGCTGCATCTCATGCAGGCTGGCCGCCAGTTGGCTCATCTCGTTGCGTCCTTCCACGGCAATATGCTGCGTCAGATCGCCAGAAGCGATATGGCGGATATGGCCCAGCAGCTGATGCAATGGCTGGATCAGTACCGCACGCAGGCCAAACCAGCAGCCGACAATTACGACCACCACCACCAGCGCCACCACTGCCAGCAGCCACATCATCATATGGAACGCTTGCTGATTTTGCGCCACGCCTTCCGCCGCCAGTGTGCTTTGCGCCGTGCGCCACTCAGCATAGGTGGCCTTCATCTTCACCTGTTTGGCTTCAATGTTCTGCGCAAACATGCCTTGCAGATCGTTGGCTTTTAAACGTTCCAGCATCGCTTTCAGGCCATCGTTGAAGGCGGCGTAGTCCGTTTCCAGGCGATCGCGCAGTGCGTCCGGCAAGCCTGGCGTACCCGGCAGATCGTAGTAACGCTGGTAGTGCCCGGCAGCCACATCCAGCTGCTTTTCAGTCTGTGCAATCAGCGCCTGAAGCTGGCCGCCGTTGGACTGTGCCGCCATACTGCCCTGCATGCGCAGCATCGCGCGGTTTAACACGGTACGGGTCTGGTTGAGTTCGATCCAGGCATCGGACATCGCGCCGACGTTGTTGGACGACGTCTGTGCCACGGCAAAAGCTTCTTTATCTTTTTGTAAGGCAGACCAGAACAATCCGCCCGACAGTAACTGCAAAGCACCAAAGACCAGCAAGACTGCGATCAGGCTGGTGACAACATTGATTCGTTTTAACATGGGTTCTCCAAAGAGTGAGGCATTTCGGCTCCCGCTGTTATCGACCGCAGTTGTTAAATTTTGAGGGGCTTTAGCGGATTTTACGAAATATAATTCTGCCAATAACTTTCTTTACAGAGTTTTATAACTAAAGAAATTGTCATTAAAAAAAATGCGCCTTTATCGGGCAAACGATAAAAGCGCATTGATGCTTTTGGAATAAAAGGATATTGCGGCAGTGGGTGCGCCAGCGCACACCACTGCAAACGATTAAAACGTTTCCCAGTTACTGTCGCTGACTGGTGCAGTCACAGCTTTGCGTGGTGCACTCAACACCGGCGGCGCGATCTGCGGATGGCGCACCACGGCACTGGCCATGCCAAGCTGTTCGGCACGCGGCACACGGAATACCGCCACAGACTGGCTCAGACGGCTGGCCTGCTCTTCCAGCGAAGCCGCTGCCGCAGCAGACTCTTCTACCAGCGAGGCGTTCTGTTGGGTCACGCGGTCCATTTCCGTCACAGCCTGACCGACCTGATCGATACCACGACTCTGTTCATCAGACGCTGAGGCGATTTCGCCCATAATATCGGTCACACGGGTGACCGCATTGACGATCTCACTCATGGTTTCACCGGCGGTACCCACCAGCTGCGAACCGCTGTTGACGCGATTGACAGAATCTTCAATCAGACCCTTAATCTCTTTCGCCGCCTGGGCGCTGCGCTGTGCCAGGTTGCGAACTTCACCTGCCACCACCGCAAAGCCACGCCCCTGCTCGCCAGCGCGCGCCGCTTCCACCGCGGCGTTCAGCGCAAGGATGTTGGTCTGGAAGGCGATACCGTCAATCACGCTGGTGATATCAGCGATCTTCTTTGAACTCCCGGCGATATCGCTCATGGTGCGTACGACGCCTTCCACCACGTTGCCGCCCTTTTGCGCGGTTTCCGAGGCACTCAACGCCAGCTGTGACGCCTGGCGGGCATTTTCGGCGTTCTGTTTCACTGTCGCGGTCAGCTGTTCCATGCTGGCTGCGGTCTGTTCCAGCGAGGCAGCCTGCTCTTCCGTACGAGCAGAAAGATCGTTGTTACCTGCCGAGATTTCACTCGCACCGGTGAAGATGGCATCAGATCCGTCACGCACGTTACTGACAGTACGCACCAGCGACTGCTGCATGTCATGCAGGCTGCTCGCCAGTTGGCTCATCTCATTGCGGCCTTCAACGATAACACTCTGGGTCAGGTCACCCTGCGCGATCGACTGAATGTGGGCAATGTTAGTGTTCAATGGATTAATCAGGATGCGACGCAGGTTCACCCAGCACAGTCCAATCACCACTAATACCACCACCATGATAGCGCCCAGAATCCAGCTCATGCGGCTGAAGGCATCGGCATTTCTTTCCTGGCCTTGTGCTGCCAGTTTCGCCACATCCGCACGCCAGTCGGTGTAAGTTTTCAGGAATTTACTTTGGCTCGGTGCCACCGGCACACTGCCCGCTTTCGATAAATCGTTGGCGAGAAGCGCATCCTGCATCTGGCTCAATGCCGTGGCGTAAGCGGTATAGCCCTCATCCAGTTGACCTGTGAGTTCCTTATTTTGTCCCGGTGTATCCGGAATCGCTTTATAGAGTTTGAAATTTTCCGCTGCTTTTTGCTGGAATTGTTTGCTGTCGTTGAACAGCCCCTCAATATCCGGCTCTTTGTTGGCCAGTTTACTGGTGGCGATACGCAACTGGATGCGCGTCAACACAACACGGCTTTGGTTGAGGCTCATGTAAGCATCATTCAGCGCCGAAAGGTTTTGGCTCGCTAACTGCGACACATTGAAGCTGGATTTGTCGTCGTTTAAGGCTTTGAGGAATATTGAACCGGATATGACCTGCAGCAGGCCAAACATCAGTAGCACCACCAGCAGACTGGTGACGACGCGAATTTTTTTTAACATAGATAGCCCTGGGAAAAGTAAGTAAATGGAACGCAATATTTATCGGCGGGCGAGGCAGGGAGTTTAATGAAAGTTGTGTGAATAAATATTGTTATTATCTGATTTTTATAGGGATTATTTCAGAGCGGAATTATCACGGGCCGATGCTGCCAGCCCGTGATTGTCGATGATTACGCGCTACGCAGCGTATCCACCAGCGCCATCTCTTCGCTGCTCAGCAGCTTCTCGATGTCGACCAGAATCAGCATACGTTCGCCCAGTGCGCCGAGGCCGGTCAGGTACTCGGTGGACATGGTGACCGCGAATTCCGGTGCCGGACGAATCTGTTCCTGCATCAGAGACAGCACGTCAGACACGCCATCCACCACGATACCCACGACGCGGTGCTCAAGATTCAGCACGATCACCACGGTGTTTTCGTTGTATTCCACATCCTGCTGCGCGAACTTCACACGCAGGTCGATGATTGGCACGATCACGCCACGCAGGTTCGTCACACCCTTGATGAATTCTGGGGTGTTGGCGATACGCGTTACCTGATCGTAACCCCGAATCTCCTGCACTTTAAGAATGTCGATGCCGTACTCTTCGTCACCCAGGGTGAAAACTAAGAATTCCTGGCCCACGGTTTCGCCAGCGATTTTGGTCACGGTTGCCATGTCAGTCATTTTTTTGCCCTTTATTTATCTATTACGCTGCGGCACCGGCCACACGCTTTTCACGGTTCAACGATTGCAGTGCAGAGACATCCACAATCAGCGCCACACTACCATCGCCGAGGATGGTGGCGGCAGAAATGCCCGGCACTTTGCGGTAGTTGCTTTCCAGGTTCTTCACCACCACCTGATGCTGGCCAATCAGCTGATCCACCAGCAGTGCATAACGACGGCCTGCGCTCTGCAGAATCACCACGATGCCCTGGGTCGCGTCGGTTTTGGCATTCTGCACATCAAACACATTCCACAGCTCAACCAGCGGCAGGTATTCGCCACGCACTTCCAGCACGCGCTCGCCACCGGCCAGCGGTTTCAGCTCTTCAGCCGTTGGCTGCAGGGATTCCATCACCGCGTTTAGTGGCAGAATGAACACTTCATCCGCCACGCGCACTGACATGCCATCAAGGATGGCCAGCGTCAGTGGCAGCAGGATGCGAATAGTGGTGCCTTTGCCCTGCTTCGAGGAGATTTCGACGTGACCGCCCATCTCCTGAATGTTTCGTTTCACCACGTCCATGCCCACACCACGGCCGGACACGTCAGTCACCTGCTCCGCCGTTGAGAAGCCCGGCGCGAAGATCAGCATGCCAACTTCTTCATCGCTCATGCTGTCGCTGACCGGCAGGCCAGAGGACAGGGCTTTCGCCAGAATACGTTCACGGTTCAGACCGGCACCGTCATCGATCACTTCGATGCAGATATTGCCGCCCTGATGTTCCGCTGACAGCGTCAGATTGCCCACCGCTGTTTTGCTCGATGCCAGACGCTTCTCTGGCGTTTCGATACCGTGGTCAAGGCTGTTACGCACCAGATGCGTTAACGGATCGATAATGCGCTCGATCAGGCTCTTATCCAGTTCAGTAGAGCTACCCAGCAGCGTCAGCTCCACTTCTTTGCCCAGCTTGCTGGCCAGATCGCGCACCAGACGCGGGAAGCGGCTAAACACATACTCCATCGGCATCATACGAATCGACATCACCGACTCTTGCAGGTCACGCGCGTTACGCTCCAGCTGGCCCATGCTGTTCAGCAGGTCGCCGTGAGCCACAGGATCCAGTTCGCCAGAACGTTGTGCCAGCATTGATTGGGTAATCACCAATTCGCCGACCAGGTTGATCAGCTGATCCACCTTCTCAACCGCAACACGAATACTGCTGGATTCGCTGGTTTTGGCCGGCGCTGCCGCACGTTTCGCTTCACGTTTGGCTGGCGGGGTGATGTCGGTTACGGTGGCGGTTTGCACCGGTGCAGGGGCTTCCACCGCAACGGCTTCGGCAGGTGCTGCTGCGACGGTGGCCGCGCCTTCCGGGAAGTGAATCTGCGCTTCATCAATCACAAAACAGAGCACCGCAACGATGTCGTCTTTACCGACGCCATCAATGGTCACTTCCAGCGAGTTGGTGCCTTTCACCACGTTGGAGACAGTGCCGAGATTACCCAGCTCCTCCAGCATCAGTTCCGGCTCTTTCTCTTTCAAATCGATCAGTTGCAGGCGTAAACCCGCGGCAGTGGCCGGGGCTGCGGCGATCTCCACCACGTCGGCCACTTTTGCCGGCTCGGGTGCGATTCCTTTGGCTTCCAGCGCCAGCTGACGCAGTGCTTCGCAGATATATTTGAAGTTTTCTGCGTTGGGTTCCTGCGCCGTTTTATAGGCATCGAGCTGTTCTTGCATAATATCTTTGGTTTCCAAAAACAGGTTGATGATGTCGGTGCTAAGCTGCATTTCGCCGCGGCGCGCACCATCCAGAATGTTTTCCAGGATGTGGGTGGTTTCCTGTAAAACCGTAAAGCCAAACGTACCGGCTCCGCCCTTAATGGAGTGGGCGGCGCGGAAGATGGCATTCAACTGCTCGGAATCGGGCTCCTGGGGATCCAATCCCAACAGGTGTTGCTCCATATCCGCTAACAGCTCATCGGCTTCATCGAAAAACGTCTGGTAAAAATCGCTGATGTCCATGCTCACGGGATCACCTCGGCTGTGAGGGTTGGTCTGGTGTCACCGCGCCTGCCGCTGGCTGCGCTGCTGGTGCAGGCGCCACCGCACTGGCCGGCGAAGCCGGAGTCGCGGTAGAACTTGCGGGTGCAGCAGATGCAGCGGGACCGGTCGGTGCGGTAATGTCGGGAATAATTTGTGCCGGGTCAGTTATCTGCGCGGCATCGCTCTCAGAGTTCTCTTTCTCAATCGCAGCCTGGGTGTCATGGTTCAACACCAGCAGACTGATACGACGGTTTACAGCATCGTTCGAACCACGATTCTTTAACTTCATGGTGTCAGCCATGCCCACCACGCGCAGCATTTTGCCCCCATCCAGCCCGCCAATCACCAGTTCACGACGTGAGGCATTGGCGCGGTCGGCTGAGAGTTCCCAGTTACTGTAGCCGCGATCGCCCGTCGCATACTGGAAGTCATCCGTATGGCCAGCCAGGCTGATTTTGTTCGGAATATCATTCAGAACCGGCGCAATGGCGCGCAGGATGTCACGCATGTACGGCTCCACTTCTGCGCTACCGGTTTTGAACATTGGGCGGTTCTGGCTATCAATAATCTGAATGCGCAGCCCCTCTTCCACCATGTTGATGATCAGATGCGGACGCAGTGCTTTCAGACGCGGATCGGCTTCAATCAACTGGTCCAGCTTTTCGCGCAGACGATTCAGACGAATCTCCTCCAGCTTTTTCTTCTGCGCATCCATATCGACCACTTTCTTCACTTCGCCGTCTTTACGTGTTGGATCGTCACCGCCACCGGGAATCGGGCTTTCGCTGTCGCTGCTGCGCTGGCCACCGGTCAGCGCGACTTTCAGCGGTGTACGAAAGTATTCTGCAATCTGAATCAACTCTTTCGGGCTGGAAATTGAGAGCAGCCACATCACCATAAAGAACGCCATCATCGCCGTCATAAAGTCGGCATAGGCAATCTTCCACGAGCCGTGGCTGCCATGATGACCTTTATGTTTGCGCTTTTTAACCAGCACAATGGGGCGATTGCCTGCCTTCATGAGTTCTGATCCGAGGTTTGTTTCGCAGGATTTTTCGCGTTACGCACATGTTCTTCCAGCTCGGAGAACGACGGACGCTCAGCGGAATACAGGGTTTTACGCCCAAACTCCACGGCGATCTGCGGTGCGTAACCATTCAGACTGGAGAGCAAAGTCACCTTGACGCACTGCATCATTTTGGTGGTTTCAGCACACTTCTGACGCAGCACTGACGCCAGCGGCGAGATAAAGCCATAAGCCAGCAAGATACCGAGGAAGGTTCCCACCATGGCGTGTGCGACCAGCGCGCCCAACTCTGCTGCCGGGCGATCGGCTGAGGCCAGTGCGTGTACCACGCCCATTACCGCCGCCACGATACCGAAGGCAGGTAAGCCATCGCCCATGGCCGATATACTTTGCGCCGGCACTTCACACTCGTGCTCGTAGGTCTCGATCTCTTCGTCCATCAGCGCTTCGATTTCAAACGCATTCATATTTCCGCTCACCATCAATCGCAAATAGTCGGTAATAAAATCCACCAACTGTTTATCGGACAAAATACGCGGATAGTTAGCAAAAATTTCGCTCTGGCTGGGATCTTCAATGTCACGTTCTAATGACAGCATGCCTTGCTGACGTGATTTCGCCATCAGGCGATACAGCAGTGCCATTAAATCCATGTATACAGCTTTGTTATATTTCGAGCCGCGCATTAACATTGGCAAGGCTTTTAATGTTTTCTTGATCGACTTGCCATTGTTGCCCACTAAAAAGGCACCAATACCGGCACCGCCGATAATAATCAGCTCGGCAGGTTGATAAAGCGCCCCCAGATGGCCACCGACCATCATATAGCCGCCCAACACGGAGCCGACGACCACGATATAACCCAGAATAATCAGCACAAAAAATCCTTACGTCCGTAACGTGTTGGTAGAAGTTAAGCCAGAGAGCCGCAGGTGTTATTCGTAAATCGTGGGCAAAAAAAAAGCAGCGGACTAAGCCGCTGCTGGATGTTTTCCACGATGCGAACAAACTTAAACGGCGCGTTTAACCTGTTCATCCAGCAGTTGTGGAAAGGTATCGGCAGAATCTGCAGAAAGTTTACGTCTTTTTACGGCACGTGATGGCGGCTGGCATAGGCTGCAAACAAAGCTGCCAACAGGCTGATGAGCATGATTAATAAAGCTCCCGCCACAGCATTTACAGTCAGACAATTCCAGCATGCCGCTTTCAACGAATCGCACCAGGGTCCATGCACGCGTTAGCGCCAACAGCGGGCCCTCGTCCGATTGCGGACACTGCTCAAGATACAAGCGATACGCTTTGATGACCGCTTCAACACCATTGCTCAGCCCGGTTTTCAGCAGGAACTGCCAGGCATTACAGAACATGGATGAGTGAATATTTTGTTCCCAGGTCATGAACCAATCGGTTGAGAATGGCAGCATGCCTTTCGGTGGTGGTGCACCACGCAGCTCTTTATACAGTTTAATCAGGCGACCACGGCTCAACTGGGTTTCGCTTTCCAGCATTTGCAGTCGTGCGCCCAACGTAATCAGCTCCATGGCCAGCTGAATATCGCGCGCTTCCTGAACAATACTTTTTTCGGTCATTAAACCGCCCTCTTCTTCGCAGAGGCATCATCTTTTGACGCGTTCCGCAGTAAACGGCTGGATAATAAAATGCCGGTGTGGATTTGCTGCAGGTCATCCACGCGTGATTCTTGAGTCAAACGGTTAATATGGTTGTGATCGGTAAAGCGGAACTGGCAAACCAGTTGATTGGTTTCCGCTAATTTTACCATCTCAGGCAAGGTTAATTGCGACAATGCATCTGCCATCGATTCATCGATGCCTAAACGAAACATTGCTGAAGCTTTTTCCTGGTTAATTAAACGCTGAGCAAGAAGCAAATATGACAGATTGATGTCATATATATGTTTTAGTAATTCTGATGTACCCATTTTTTTCCATCCTGATAGACGCGACACATATACGGCCACAGAATTAAAAGTTCTATGGTTCGGGTTGCTGGTTGGTAAATCTAAAGATGGCAAAAAATAATCAGGCAAAGCCAACGTGTACTGAACTGTTTCACTTCCCGCCGGGACACTGATCAGTAGTAGTCAAAACTCCAGGCCAATCTTTTCTTGAGTTGTAACCATCTTCCGTGACGTCTGCTTACAGTTTTTTAAGACTAATCCGAAAACAACGCAAATCTATATCGTCTGATTTCTACATACAACGTGAGTGGTGCGAAATTTTAGATAAAGTGTGATCTGCGTCACACTTTTAAGGCAAATTTTTTCCTGGAAGCTTCAGTATTGCTTTTCTGTTGTGCGTTTTTTGAGCGAATTTGAATTGTTTAGCTAATATTTCACTCTAAAAAGCCCCTTTTTAGCCTGTGTGGTCGATTGTCATGACAACGCGATCTTTTATCTGTTTAGTTGGTTTTAAATGGAGACATGAAGCCACTTAAAACCATAAAGGCAGCATAATATGCTGATTTTGGTAAAAACTATTTGCTTCTAAATTAATCACTTACAGGGAATATTGCTGAAATGCACTACCACCATGATGATAGATAAGCGTGAAGACTGGACGCAGCGCGCCTGGGAACTGTTAGGGCTTTGTAGGGAGTGTTTAGTGAACGGCAGTGGATGTAACAGTGCGTTACATTAGTGTTATGAATGAATTGGGGATTTGACGCATTGATTTGAGATAACTATCGGCCTGACCAACCAAACCTTTAGGGCCGACATGAAAAAAAAGCTTTTTTCACGTTCGATTGCACGCTTTTTAACCAAAACGTGCGATTTTAGCTGCCGTGTCAGGCAGTTACTCCTTAAGGAAATGAAAACGATTTCGCAGGTTTAAGATGGGCAGTGAAAACGGTGCGCAGCATTGCGCACCGGGAAGCAGATTTAAGCGAGTTTCGGGAAGGTCGCCACTTTATTGGCGATACCATGATCGGCGCTGCGCGCAGGTAACGCATTTAAATCACGCAGGAAGCTCTCACGCCATTGCGTAATATCCTGCTTGCGCAACACCGCCATCATGTCGTTGTAGCGCGAGATACGTTCGGTGCGCGGCATGGTGAGCGCTCTGTCGAGTGCGGCGGCGACTTCATCACGATCGTAAGGATTGACGATCAGTGCCGATGTCAGTTCGTTTGCCGCCCCCGCAAAGCGAGACAGCACCAGCACGCCCGGATCGTCCGGGTCCTGCGCGGCAACATACTCTTTCGCCACCAGGTTCATGCCGTCACGCAGTGGCGTGACCAGACCCACATCGGTTAAGCGGAAGATTTTCATCAATAGGCGGCGATCAAAGTGCTGGTTCAGATAATAGAGCGGTGTCCAGCCGAGCGTGCCGTACTTACCATTAATACGCCCCGCTTCTGTCTCTAATTGATGGCGAATATCCTGATAGGCCTGCACATCGCCACGGGACGTCGGCGCGATTTGTGAATAACGGATATTGCCGCGATGCTGCGGGAAATTCTCCAGCAGTGCCTCATAAGCCAGAAAGCGTTCCGGCAATCCTTTTGAATAATCGAGCCGCTCGCTGGCAATAATATTTTGTACATCGCCCAGCTCACGTTTCATCGCCGCCATTTTCGGTGGCAGATGTCCTTCGGCCATCTCTTTGATGCTATCCGGCTCAATACCAATCGGATACACCTCCGTCATAAAGGTATTGCCAAAGGCACGGTGTTTCTTCTCGCCTTTATTCTGCAACTGCGTCAACTGGCTGAGGCTATCGAGGAAGGCTACGCGATCGGACTCGGTCTGGAATCCCAGCAGGTCGTAATCGCACAGCATCTCCAGCAGTGTCTGATGCGGTGGCAGAGCATTGAAGATCTCCGGCGTCGGGAACGGAATGTGCAGGAAGAAGCCGATACGATTGTTGACGCCCAGTTTGCGCAACTCGGCCGCAAACGGCAGCAGATGGTAATCATGGATCCACAACACATCGTCAGGTTGCAGCAGCGGCTTCAGGCGCTGGGCCAGCAAGGTGTTCACACGGCAATAGCCATCCCATGCTTCGCGCTGATACTGCACTAAATCCAGACGATAGTGGAAAGCCGGCCAGATAACGGTATTAGAGAACTGGCAGTAGTACTGATCATAATCGTTCTGATTGAGCGGCAGTGAGGCATAAGTAATGCCATCCTGTTCCATCTGCGAAAGTGGCTCATCTTCTTCCTCGCCAGAGAATTCACTGATTTCTCCGTTCCAGCCAAACCACAAGCCTCCGGTGGTGCGTAACGCGTCCAAAATGCCCACCGCAAGACCACCCGCGCTGGCTTTGCCTTTATCCGGAATGGCGATACGGTTAGATACCACGACTAAACGACTCATAACCTTGACTCCTTACCGACGATGTCATGTTCTAGTTGTAATAATAGTTGCGCCAGCCAGTGCCATACCGCATCAACGCTGTCGAGACGGTAGCGCGCATGGCTGGCGCCTTCTCCGACCTTGACTGAAATGCCCTGCATGGCGTTAACGGCGAGAAATCCTTTTTCATCGGTCAGATCGTCACCCACGAAGACCGGAATGCGGCCAATAAAGGGGGCTTCTTGCATAAATTCACGTACCGCAGCACCTTTATCGATGCCCTGCGGTTTTAGCTCCACCACACACTTGCCCGGCTGTAGTGCCAGCGCAGGAAAGCGCGTCACGGCGTCTTCCGCCAGTTGCATGATGGATTTTTCGTACTCGGGCGCGTTGCGATAGTGCAGCGCAAACGCCATGCCTTTCACTTCCAGCAGGGTGCCTGGCCATTGGTCGAGTGTTTGCTGCAGTTCGGTTTGCAGCGTTTGCGCAATGTCGCCAGGCAGCGAATGCCGGTGCACGTGCCCACTGGCGTCACGGCGTTCCGCACCATGCACGCCCGCCGCAGGCGCTTCCAGTGGCGCAACCAGTGCATCCAGTTGCGCAATCGGACGGCCCGATACCAGCGCCAGGGCGCCATGGCTCAGATTGGAGATTTGTTGCAGATGCTGGCGCACCGATGCGGGGATGGAAACCGACTCGGGTTGCGACTGAATGGTCGCTAATGTGCCGTCGACATCAAAAAAGAAGGCATAAAGACCGCCGCTGAGTGACGGCAAGGTGCTGTTCTGATTAACCGCAGGGGTCACGTCTCCTCCTGTTCATTAGGCTTTAACAGGATGTTCGAAGTCAGGCTGGGTGTTTTCAGTTGGATGTCTGGACTGAGGCGAGGAGATTGAGCCAAAAACGGGGGACTGCGATAGGTAACTCTCCACAAACGCACAACTTTATAGCCAACACAGCAACCTGACTGCGAACATCGTCAGCATTAAGTCTAGACGGAGATCACAGTTTTGCCAGGCACAGTGGGTTAATGCATGAGAAAAGTGTCTGTTTCAGGTCTTTGCAACGGCAAAAAATCGCCCCCTTTCCTTTTATAACGCTTCGCTTTTTTAAGACCTTAAATTTTGCCCGCCCTCTTTCCCTGGTGACGCCTCATTTACCAGATTTTCCTTACTTGCATCCGCGCCGCCGATTGGCTTATGGTGCGGTTACCGCGCGATTCAAGGCGGAAAAAAGGCCGATAAAGGCCCATATCTGCGCCAAATGGCGCTTTCAGGCAGGCATTCAGGACGATGAAAATCCGATCAGGTTCACACTTTTGCGATGTCATGGCGGGTAACAGCCTATGATCCCCCAGAGCTACAGTCAGCGCGTGCATTTCTATTACTGCATCTTGGTGGCGCTGAAGATCAATGCAAAAACGCGCAAACCCGCCGGCGTGCGCGGCAAGAATAACTTTCTGCTGAAATGGCTGCGTAACGCGCAGAACAACACCATTTTCCATCCCGACATCACCAGCGAAATTGAGTGGCTGCGTGGCAAAATTATCAGCTCCGGGCCGGATGCCGATTTAGAGCCGATGCTGCAATACGTTTATGAGACCGCCAGGCGCGCTGAAACCTTGCGTTTAGGCTCTTAGCTACCTTACGTAACTCTACCAGGTTGCCTAAGTATTCAACCGAATTTTTCTCGTGATTGGCCTTTCTTATGATGCGTTCTCTACCTGATAAAGAATGAGAACGGAATCATATGAAACTTAATGCGTTAATCTTTGCTATGCCAATGCTGTTTGCTGCTGGCAGCGCTGTTGCAGCAGAAACCAGTGAGGGCTATTACGCCTCTGCAAAATATCTGCAAAGTGAACAACGTGCCAAAGAGATGGATACCAGCGCACGTCCTGGCGTGGGGCAATTTGTTGCAGGCAATGAAAAGGCACATAACGGCGCGGCAGCGCTTGCAGCCGGTTATCAATGGGGCAATGGCTGGCGCACGGAAGGCGAATATACCTTTGGTCAGAAATCCGAATTCACCAGTGGTTCATCGACTTTCACTTCCAGCTATAACCATCTGCAAACCGATGTCCAGCGCTTGATGCTGAACGTGTATCGTGACTATCAAATCGGCTATAACGTTGCGTTGTACGGCACCGCAGGCGTCGGCGTCAGTAAAATCAAAGCAGGCGGTTGGCAAGGCAACTCCTCTCGTCAGTATGCTTCAACCACGCAAAACAACCTGACCTACAGTGTCGGCGCCGGTATTAGCTACACGCCGATTGAGCAGGTGAGCCTGGACCTTGGCTACCGTTATGTGGATATGGGCAAAATAGAGAGCGGATACAATACATTCGGGAACGCTCGTGGCCTTAAAGATGAGCAAATGAAAGCGCATCTGGTAGAAAACCAGTTTGTTCTGGGAGCCCGTTATTTGTTCTGATGCCTTACGCATCCCTGCGCTCTCCAGTCGGAGGGCGCATCACTATTCTGATTCCACACTTAGCATGTGTCGGAACCGTCTCTCCCTGTTAAAGTACCCTGCTGAAAAGTCAGCGATGGAACGTTTGGCTGCACGACCATCAATAGGGACGGATAACAGGACATCTTACATGAATTTCACCATACGCAAGGCTCAGGCCGAGGACGCGGAACTGCTTCATCAGCTGGGACGCATGACCTACAGCGCGCATTTCAAACATATGTGGGTTTCAACCGACGAAATGGATGCGTTTATCGATAAAGAATATGGCCTGACGGTGCTGCAGAGCAGCCTCGCGGCGGAAAACGAGAGCTGGCTGATCGCCGAGACCGATCACCCGGTAGGTTTTGCCAAGGTCACCTGGAATACACCGGTTCCTGATTCCGGCATGACGGGCGCCATGTTGAATAAGCTCTACCTGAATCCCGATCAGACCGGTAAGAACTTCGGCAAAATCATGTTCCAAAGCATCATCAATGAAGCCCGTGAGAAGCAGGAAGGTTACATGTGGCTGGAAGTGATGGCTGAAAACGTGCGTGCACGTAAGTTTTGGGAAGCCTTTGGCATGCAGCACATCAAAGACATCCCGTTCGTCACCGCCTCGCAGCGCAGCACGCTGCAAATTTTGGGTATGGTGATCTAACCCGATAAGGCGCCGCGAACATCGATTTCGCCGCGCCCTCTCCGCCTTTATCTGCGTTCATCCCCGTCTTTACCACTTATTCAGATTTGTTCTAACGATATAATCAGTTTTTCTTTCAAGCCATCTCTCCGCATCATAACGGCAACACAGGAGGCGTTATGGCTGATATCTCTCTACACAAACACTCACAGGGTATGGCGCATTTCGCGCCCGGTTTGCTGCTTACGGCGGCCATTGCGCTGGCAACGGCATGGCTCGGTAATCTGCCGTCGGTCGCGCAGCTGGGGTTAGGCGCCCTGACGCTGGCCATCATCGGCGGGATCATTATCGGCAACACGCTCTTCCCGACGGTGCACGGTCACTGCGACGCGGGCGTACAGTTTGCCAAACAGAAACTGCTGCGTCTCGGCATTATCCTTTATGGCTTCCGTCTCACCTTCCAGCAGGTGCTGGATGTCGGCGTCAGCGGTGTGGTGATTGATGTACTGATGCTGACCAGCACCTTTACCCTCGCCTGCTGGCTGGGACGTAAAATCCTGAAACTGGATCGTGAAACCGCGTGGTTGATTGGTGCAGGTAGCAGTATTTGCGGTGCCGCCGCCGTATTGGCGACCGAACCGGTGATTAAAGCCGAATCGTCCAAAGTGGCGGTGGCGGTCGCGACTGTGGTGATCTTCGGTACACTGGCGATTTTCCTTTACCCGCTGATTTGGCATAGCGTTTCGCCATTACTGCCGGGCCTGAGCCTGAGTGAATTTGGTATTTACACCGGTTCGACCATGCATGAAGTGGCGCAGGTGGTGGCGGCCGGACATGCCATTAGCCCGGAAACAGAAAATGCGGCGGTGATCGCCAAAATGCTGCGCGTAATGATGCTGGCACCGTTCCTGGTGGTGATTGGAGTGATGGTACGCCGCAGCGCACCGGCCACCAGCGGGGAAAAACAGCGTATTACTTTCCCATGGTTTGCACTGGCGTTCATTCTGGTGGCGCTGTTTAACTCAGCGCATCTGATTCCCGCCTCGGCGATTGCGGTCATTAATCAGCTGGATAACGTGCTGCTCGCCATGGCGATGGCCGCACTGGGTCTCACCACCCATATCAGTCAGCTGAAGCGAGCCGGTCTGCGTCCGCTGTTATTAGGTTTGATGTTGTTTATCTGGCTGATTGTCGGCGGCGGCGCGATTAATCTCACCATCCACCATTGGCTTGAATAACTTATTTGCCGCCCGACCGGGCGGCAAAAGCCTTATTGTTTGAAGTGTTTTCGTGAATAGATGGCGGTCTGTCTGCGGCTTTTAATGCGGAATTTGGCATGAGAGATCACCGTCATCCACTTCGGATCAACCTTGTTAGTCAAATAGATATTCAACTGATCCAACAGCGCCTCCCAATTCTTCGCCTGCCAGGCTTTATCACTACCAAGACTCTCCTTCATTCGCTGAATAAGGCTATCCACCCTGGCCTTTACATCACTCAGCGTTTCTCCGGCCTGATGTGCTGCTGCTAATTTCCGGATTTCGGTGGCGTAATAATTGATATCGATCTCGTTTTCGCGCACGCGAACCTCTGCTTATTATTGGTCCGTAATATTACAGTAACCTAAGTCTGCGAATTAACATAATCGGCAATACCTCTCGCCGCTTCGCTATTCTTACACACCCATACTATTTTTCAGCAATAGCGCACAATATTCGTGCGATCGGACAATTAAAAACGCCGCCTGAAGGCGTAATGCTTGTCAGTTAAGATCTTAATGGAGGCCGCAGCGGATAACGTTGCGGCTTCTTTTTTACCGCCCTTGGGTAATGCCGCACTCTTCTTTCCGGCAGCACCAGCCCTGGCGCCATCGCCA
>NZ_SZZV01000033.1:0-26605 GCF_009829935.1 Pantoea sp. Seng
ACCTGGATAACTACATCCCAGAGCCAGTACGTGCAATCGACCTGCCGTTCCTGCTGCCAATCGAAGACGTATTCTCAATCTCAGGCCGTGGTACTGTTGTAACCGGTCGTGTTGAGCGCGGTATCGTGAAAGTAGGCGACGAAGTTGAAGTTGTTGGTCTGAAAGACACCGTTAAGTCTACCTGTACCGGCGTTGAAATGTTCCGCAAACTGCTGGACCAGGGTCAGGCAGGCGAGAACTGTGGTGTTCTGCTGCGTGGTATCAAGCGTGAAGATATCGAGCGTGGTCAGGTTCTGGCTAAGCCGGGCACCATCAAGCCACATACCCAGTTCACTTCAGAAGTTTACGTACTGTCTAAAGATGAAGGCGGCCGTCATACTCCGTTCTTCAAAGGCTACCGTCCTCAGTTCTACTTCCGTACTACTGACGTGACCGGTGACGTTCAACTGCCAGAAGGCGTTGAGATGGTAATGCCAGGCGATAACGTAAAAATGACCGTTACCTTGATCAAGCCAATCGCTATGGATCAGGGTCTGCGTTTCGCAATCCGTGAAGGCGGCCGTACTGTTGGTGCGGGTGTTGTTGCTGAAATTATCGCTTAATTGCGATAACATTTGACGCAATGCATATGGAAAGGGCATCATTTGATGCCCTTTTTGCACGCTGTTACATAGAACCTGGCTCATCAGTGATTTTCGATCATAATCATTGCTGAGACAGGCTCTGGTTTACGGCGTCGGATACCGAGTTACGCCCAAAAGCTCATTCGGTTTGGATGCCTCGCTCTGCGGGGCAGAATTGTTTCTGAATTATTGTGGCAGGTTGGTTTATGAGTGCGAATACCGAAGCTCAAGGGAGCGGGCGCGGCCTGGAAGCGATAAAGTGGGTTGCTGTCATCGCGTTGCTGTTAGTCGCCATCGTTGGCAACTATCTCTATCGCGACATTACGCTGCCTCTGCGCGCGCTGGCTGTCGTAGTACTGATTGCTGCGGCAGGTGGCATAGCGTTGCTGACTATCAAAGGCAAAGCGACTGTGGCTTTTGCTCGTGAAGCAAGAACCGAAATGCGTAAGGTCATTTGGCCGACTCGCCAGGAAACATTGCACACCACGTTAATCGTTGCCGCGGTCACTGCCGTGATGTCACTGATTTTGTGGGGGCTGGATGGAATTCTGGTCCGTCTGGTATCGTTTATCACTGGCCTGAGGTTCTGAGATGTCTGAAGCTCCAAAAAAACGCTGGTACGTCGTTCAGGCGTTCTCCGGTTTTGAAGCCCGCGTAGCGAAGTCGCTGCAAGAGCATATCAAACTGCACAACATGGAAGAGCTGTTTGGTGAAGTCATGGTGCCGACTGAAGAAGTCGTTGAAATCCGTGGTGGCCAGCGCCGTAAAAGCGAACGTAAGTTCTTCCCTGGCTATGTGCTGGTCCAGATGGTGATGAATGACGCCAGCTGGCACTTAGTGCGTAGCGTACCACGTGTCATGGGCTTCATTGGCGGTACTTCTGACCGTCCTGCGCCGATTAGTGATAAAGAAGTCGATGCGATTATGAACCGCCTGCAGCAGGTGGGTGATAAGCCGCGTCCAAAAACGCTGTT
The DNA here is from genome assembly GCF_009829935.1 of Pantoea sp. Seng. Lineage (NCBI taxonomy): Bacteria > Pseudomonadati > Pseudomonadota > Gammaproteobacteria > Enterobacterales > Erwiniaceae > Pantoea > Pantoea sp. Seng. The sequence goes on from NZ_SZZV01000033.1 coordinate 1,598, forward strand.
CGAGCCAGGCGAGATGGTGCGCGTCAACGACGGTCCATTTGCCGACTTCAACGGTGTGGTCGAAGAGGTGGATTACGAAAAGAGCCGCTTGAAGGTCTCTGTTTCCATCTTTGGCCGTGCAACACCAGTCGAACTCGACTTTGCTCAGGTGGAGAAAGGTTAACCCTTTTGTTCACTTTATAGCTCTTGCGGAAGGCGCGAAATTTACCTATAATTTCGCGCCTTTTGTTTTTATGCGCTGGTGACAGCGTGTGAATCGTAATCACGGGGAGCCTGTTTTCAGGCGCTATAACCCATTTGAGGAATTATCATGGCTAAGAAAGTACAAGCCTACGTCAAGCTGCAGGTTGCAGCTGGTATGGCGAACCCAAGTCCACCTGTTGGTCCAGCACTGGGTCAGCAGGGTGTTAACATCATGGAATTCTGTAAAGCGTTCAACGCCAAAACAGAATCTCTGGAGAAAGGCCTGCCTACTCCAGTTGTTATCACTGTATACAGCGACCGTTCTTTCACCTTCGTTACCAAAACCCCTCCGGCTGCTGTACTGCTGAAAAAAGCAGCAGGCATCAAGTCTGGTTCTGGTAAGCCGAACAAAGACAAAGTCGGTAAAGTTTCTCGTGCTCAGGTACGTGAAATCGCAGAAACTAAAGCTGCGGACATGACTGGTGCTGACGTAGAAGCGATGACTCGCTCTATCGAAGGTACTGCACGTTCCATGGGCCTGGTAGTAGAGGATTAAGAAATGGCTAAGCTGACCAAGCGCATGAGCGTAATCCGTGACAAAGTTGACGCGACCAAGCAGTACGACATCGCTGAGGCTATTGCTCTGCTGAAAGAACTGGCAACTGCTAAGTTCGTTGAAAGCGTTGACGTTGCTGTTAACCTCGGCATCGATGCACGTAAATCAGATCAGAACGTTCGCGGCGCGACTGTTCTGCCACACGGTACTGGTCGTTCAGTACGTGTTGCTGTATTTACCCAAGGCGCAAACGCAGAAGCTGCTAAAGCAGCTGGCGCTGAGCTGGTAGGTATGGAAGATCTGGCTGACCAGATCAAAAAAGGCGAAATGAACTTTGACGTTGTTATCGCATCTCCAGATGCAATGCGCGTTGTTGGCCAGTTGGGCCAGGTTCTGGGTCCACGCGGCCTGATGCCAAACCCGAAAGTGGGTACTGTAACCCCTAACGTTGCTGAAGCAGTGAAAAACGCTAAAGCAGGTCAGGTTCGTTATCGTAACGACAAAAACGGCATCATCCACACTACCATCGGTAAAGTGGACTTCGACGCTGACAAACTGAAAGAAAACCTGGAATCTCTGCTGGTTGCGCTGAAAAAAGCGAAACCTTCACAGGCTAAAGGCGTGTACATCAAGAAAGTTAGCATCTCTACCACCATGGGCGCCGGCGTTGCCGTTGACCAGGCTGGTCTGAGCGCAGCAGCAAACTAATTGCTGCTTGAAACGGGCGAAAAATTTATCTAGAATCTTACGCCCGTTGTTCTGATTGAGTATTCAATTCAGAACCCAGATTCAAAGCCACTGATTAACAAAGCGTAATTGCCTAATTTATCAATGGCTTAGGTTGGAGCCAGGCCTTATCCTGGCCTCCGTCCAAGACCGCAGGAGCGGGATTATCTTCGGATAACCTGCTTAATACCCTGCGTAGACGGTGACAGAACCAAAAAGAATTTTTTCTTCACTGGATTCTGCTCACCGTGTAATAGCGCTCAGTGCCTTCGGGTAGCTGAGTGAAGTGAGTTCCGGGAAATTTTTCCCGGTCAAATCCAGGAGCAAAAGCTAATGGCATTAAATCTTCAAGGCAAACAAGCGATTGTTGCTGAAGTTAGCGAAGTAGCCAAAGGCGCGCTTTCAGCGGTTGTTGCGGATTCCCGTGGCGTTACCGTTGATAAAATGACCGAACTGCGTAAAGCAGGTCGTGAAGCTGGCGTTTACATGCGTGTTGTTCGCAACACCTTGCTGCGCCGCGTCGTTGAAGGAACTCAGTTTGAGATCCTGAAAGACACGTTTGTTGGTCCGACCCTGATTGCATACTCTTTGGAACACCCGGGCGCTGCTGCTCGTCTGTTCAAAGAGTTCGCGAAAGCGAATGCAAAATTTGAGGTCAAAGCTGCAGCCTTTGAAGGTGAGCTGATCACGGCGGCCAATATTGACCGTCTGGCAACTCTGCCGACTTACGAAGAAGCACTGGCACGTCTGATGTCGACCATGAAAGAAGCCGCTGCTGGCAAACTGGTTCGCACTCTGGCTGCTGTACGCGATGCAAAAGAAGCGGCTTAAGGCCATCTTCTTTTCCTTCGTACTTGCTAACGTATAAACTTTTTCTGTTTTTTAGGAACAATCGATATGTCTATCACCAAAGATCAAATTCTGGAAGCAGTAGCAGCTATGTCCGTAATGGAAGTAGTTGAGCTGGTTTCTGCTATGGAAGAAAAATTCGGCGTTTCTGCTGCTGCTGCTGTAGCTGTTGCTGCTGGCCCAGCTGAAGCTGCTGAAGAGAAAACTGAATTTGACGTAATTCTGAAAGCTGCTGGCGCTAACAAAGTTGCCGTAATCAAAGCAGTTCGTACTGCAACTGGTCTGGGCCTGAAAGAAGCTAAAGACCTGGTTGAAGCTACCGGTGTTATCAAAGAAGGCATCAGCAAAGATGACGCAGCTGCTCTGGAAGCACTGCTGAAAGAAGCTGGCGCTGAAGTTGAAGTTAAGTAAGACAACCTTCGGGTTGCAGCCTGAGTAACATCAGGCTGATGGCTGGTGACTTTTTGGGTCACCAGCTTTTTTGCGCTTCAGGGGAATGATGGCGTTTCACACTGTTTGTCCATTGTTTCTCTTCAATATCTTTTTCTATCGACGACTTAATATATCGCTTTCCTGTGAGGGTTCCCTGCCTGCGCAACAGCGATGAAATGATTTAAGAGTGATAGAAAGATGTATTGCATGGGGTGTTACGCATCGCATGAAAAACAAAATAGTGTTGCATGAACTGTCCCTTCAGGACGGACAGCGTGGTTCGACATGTCAGCTAGCTGAGGAACCCTATGGTTTACTCCTATACCGAGAAAAAACGTATTCGTAAGGATTTTGGTAAACGTCCACAAGTTTTGGACATACCTTATCTCCTTTCTATCCAGCTTGACTCGTTCCAGAAGTTTATCGAGCAAGATCCAGAAGGCCAATACGGTCTGGAAGCTGCCTTCCGCTCCGTATTCCCAATCTCAAGCTACAGCGGCAACTCTGAGTTGCAGTATGTCAGCTACCGTTTGGGCGAGCCGGTCTTTGACGTAACTGAATGTCAGATCCGTGGCGTGACCTATTCGGCACCGCTGCGCGTGAAACTGCGTCTGGTGATCTACGAGCGTGAAGCGCCGGAAGGCACCGTAAAAGACATCAAAGAACAAGAAGTGTACATGGGTGAAATTCCACTCATGACCGACAACGGTACCTTTGTTATCAACGGTACTGAGCGTGTTATTGTTTCTCAGCTGCATCGTAGTCCTGGCGTGTTCTTTGACAGCGATAAGGGTAAGACGCACTCGTCTGGTAAAGTGCTGTATAACGCACGTATCATCCCTTACCGCGGTTCATGGCTCGACTTCGAATTCGACCCGAAAGACAACCTCTTCGTCCGTATTGACCGTCGCCGTAAGCTGCCGGCCAGTATCATTCTGCGCGCGCTGCACTACACCACTGAACAAATCCTTGATCTGTTCTTTGATAAAGTGGTGTATGAAATCCGCGATAACAAACTGCAGATGGAACTGGTGCCTGAGCGCCTGCGTGGTGAAACCGCCAGCTTCGATATCGAAGCCAATGGCACGGTCTACGTTGAGAAAGGTCGTCGCATCACTGCGCGTCATATTCGTCAGCTGGAAAAAGACGGTATTCAGCACATTGAAGTGCCAGTCGAATATATCGCTGGCAAAGTGGTCGCTAAAGACTACGTCGATCTGAACACCGGTGAACTGATCGTTCCTGCGAACATGGAACTTTCACTGGATCTGCTGGCTAAACTGAGCCAGTCAGGCCACAAACGCATTGAAACGCTGTTCACCAACGACCTGGATCACGGCCCATACATTTCAGAGACCCTGCGTGTTGACCCAACCAACGATCGCCTGAGCGCGCTGGTTGAGATCTACCGTATGATGCGTCCTGGTGAGCCGCCAACGCGCGAAGCTGCAGAGAACCTGTTCGAGAACCTGTTCTTCTCAGAAGATCGTTACGATCTGTCTGCAGTTGGCCGTATGAAGTTCAACCGTTCACTGCTGCGTGATGAAATCGAAGGTTCAGGTATCCTGAGCAAAGACGACATCATCGAAGTGATGAAGAAACTGATCGGCATCCGTAACGGTATTGGCGAAGTCGATGATATCGACCACCTCGGCAACCGTCGTATCCGTTCAGTCGGTGAGATGGCTGAGAACCAGTTCCGTGTGGGTCTGGTGCGTGTTGAGCGTGCTGTTAAAGAGCGTCTGTCTCTGGGCGACCTCGATACCCTGATGCCTCAGGACATGATCAACGCCAAGCCTATTTCGGCGGCGGTGAAAGAGTTCTTTGGTTCAAGCCAGCTGTCCCAGTTTATGGATCAGAACAACCCGTTGTCTGAGATCACGCATAAGCGTCGTATCTCTGCCCTGGGCCCAGGCGGTCTGACGCGTGAGCGTGCAGGCTTCGAAGTGCGTGACGTACACCCAACCCACTACGGTCGTGTATGCCCAATCGAAACGCCAGAAGGTCCGAACATCGGTCTGATCAACTCCCTTTCTGTTTATGCGCAGACTAACGAATACGGCTTCCTTGAGACTCCGTATCGTCGCGTGGTAGATGGCAAAGTGAGTGATGAAATTCATTACCTCTCTGCAATCGAAGAGGGTAACTACGTTATCGCTCAGGCGAACACCAACCTTGCTGAAGACGGTAGCTTTGTTGACGATCTCGTCACTTGCCGTAGCAAAGGTGAATCAAGCCTGTTCAGCCGTGACCAGGTTGACTACATGGACGTTTCGACCCAACAGGTCGTTTCAGTCGGTGCGTCACTGATTCCATTCCTGGAGCACGATGATGCTAACCGCGCCTTGATGGGTGCGAACATGCAACGTCAGGCAGTACCAACTCTGCGCGCTGATAAGCCGCTGGTCGGTACCGGTATGGAACGCGCAGTAGCGGTTGACTCCGGTGTAACTGCCGTAGCGAAACGTGGCGGTTCCGTTCAGTACGTTGATGCTTCTCGTATCGTTATCAAAGTTAACGAAGATGAGATGTATCCGGGCGAAGCGGGTATCGACATCTACAACCTGACCAAGTACACCCGTTCTAACCAGAACACCTGCATCAACCAGATGCCATGTGTGTCCCTGGGTGAGCCAATCGAACGTGGCGACGTGCTGGCAGATGGCCCGTCTACCGACCTCGGTGAACTGGCGCTGGGTCAGAACATGCGCGTGGCGTTCATGCCATGGAACGGTTACAACTTCGAAGACTCCATCCTCGTTTCTGAGCGTGTTGTCCAGGAAGACCGTTTCACCACTATCCACATCCAGGAACTGGCGTGTGTGTCTCGTGACACCAAGCTGGGGCCAGAAGAGATCACCGCTGACATCCCGAACGTGGGTGAAGCTGCACTCTCCAAACTGGATGAATCCGGTATCGTTTATATCGGTGCGGAAGTGACCGGTGGTGACATTCTGGTCGGTAAAGTGACGCCGAAAGGCGAAACTCAGCTGACGCCAGAAGAGAAACTGCTGCGTGCGATCTTCGGTGAGAAAGCGTCTGACGTTAAAGACTCTTCTCTGCGTGTTCCTAACGGTGTTTCCGGTACGGTTATCGACGTTCAAGTCTTTACTCGCGATGGCGTAGAAAAAGACAAACGTGCGCTGGAAATCGAAGAGATGCAGCTGAAGCAGGCTAAGAAAGACCTGTCTGAAGAACTGCAGATCCTCGAAGCGGGCTTGTTCAGCCGTATTCAGGCGGTACTGATCTCGGGTGGTGTTGAAGCTGAGAAGCTGGACAAACTGCCACGTGAGCGCTGGTTGGAACTGGGCCTGACTGATGAAGAGAAGCAAAACTCTCTCGAGCAGCTGGCTGAGCAGTATGACGAGCTGAAGCACGAGTTTGAGAAAAAACTCGAAGCTAAACGTCGCAAAATCACTCAGGGCGATGACCTGGCACCAGGCGTGCTGAAAATCGTGAAAGTGTACCTGGCGGTTAAACGTCAGATCCAGCCTGGTGACAAGATGGCAGGTCGTCACGGTAACAAAGGTGTTATCTCTAAGATCAACCCGATCGAAGATATGCCTTACGATGAGAACGGCACGCCGGTCGACATCGTACTGAACCCGCTGGGCGTACCGTCACGTATGAACATCGGTCAGATCCTGGAAACCCATCTGGGTATGGCGGCTAAAGGCATTGGTGAGAAAATCAATGCGATGCTGAAGAAGCAGGAAGAAGTCGCCAAACTGCGTGAGTTCATCCAGCGTGCTTACGATCTGGGCACCGATGTGCGTCAGAAAGTCGATCTGAACACCTTCACTGACGACGAAGTTCTGCGTCTGGCTGAGAACCTGAAAAAAGGTATGCCAATCGCAACGCCAGTGTTTGATGGTGCGAAAGAGAGCGAGATCAAAGAGCTGCTGCAGCTCGGCGGCCTGCCTTCTTCCGGTCAGATCACTCTGTTCGACGGCCGTACCGGTGAGCAGTTTGAGCGTCAGGTAACCGTAGGTTACATGTACATGCTGAAACTGAACCACCTGGTCGACGACAAGATGCACGCCCGTTCAACTGGCTCGTACAGCCTTGTTACTCAGCAGCCGCTGGGTGGTAAAGCGCAGTTCGGTGGTCAGCGCTTCGGTGAGATGGAAGTGTGGGCACTGGAAGCATACGGTGCTGCTTATACCCTGCAGGAAATGCTGACCGTTAAGTCTGATGACGTGAATGGCCGTACGAAGATGTATAAAAACATCGTCGATGGCAATCATCAGATGGAACCGGGCATGCCGGAATCCTTCAACGTACTGTTGAAAGAGATCCGCTCGCTGGGTATCAACATCGAGCTGGAAGACGAGTAAGCACTCGTAAGTACTGGTTACGGGACGCGCACTTCGGTGTGCGTCCCTGAGAGTTCCACTCCGACGGGAGCTAATCCGTGAAAGACTTACTTAAGTTTCTGAAAGCGCAAACTAAGACCGAAGAGTTTGATGCGATCAAGATCGCTCTGGCTTCGCCAGACATGATCCGTTCATGGTCTTTTGGTGAAGTTAAAAAGCCAGAAACCATTAACTACCGTACCTTCAAGCCGGAGCGTGACGGTCTTTTCTGCGCCCGTATCTTTGGGCCGGTAAAAGATTACGAATGCCTGTGCGGTAAGTACAAGCGTTTAAAACATCGTGGCGTGATCTGTGAGAAGTGTGGCGTTGAAGTTACACAGACCAAGGTTCGTCGTGAGCGCATGGGCCACATTGAACTGGCTTCACCAACTGCGCACATTTGGTTCCTGAAATCACTGCCTTCGCGTATCGGCTTACTGCTGGATATGCCACTGCGTGATATCGAGCGCGTACTGTACTTCGAATCTTATGTTGTGATCGAAGGCGGTATGACCAACCTGGAAAAACGTCAGATTCTGACCGAAGAGCAGTACCTTGATGCGCTGGAAGAGTTCGGTGACGAATTCGACGCGAAGATGGGTGCGGAAGCTATCCAGGCGCTGCTAAAAAATATGGATCTGGAGCAAGAGTGCGAGCAGCTGCGTGAAGAGCTGAACGAAACCAACTCCGAGACCAAACGTAAAAAGCTGACCAAGCGTATCAAGCTGCTGGAAGCGTTCGTACAGTCTGGTAACAAGCCAGAGTGGATGATCCTGACCGTTCTGCCGGTTCTGCCGCCAGATCTGCGTCCGCTGGTACCGCTGGATGGTGGTCGTTTCGCTACGTCGGATCTGAACGATCTGTATCGTCGCGTCATCAACCGTAACAACCGTCTGAAGCGTCTGTTGGATCTGGCTGCGCCAGATATCATCGTACGTAACGAAAAACGTATGCTGCAGGAAGCGGTAGATGCCTTGCTGGATAACGGCCGTCGCGGTCGTGCCATCACTGGCTCTAACAAACGTCCTCTGAAATCTTTGGCCGACATGATCAAAGGTAAGCAGGGTCGTTTCCGTCAGAACCTGTTGGGTAAACGTGTTGACTACTCTGGCCGTTCTGTAATCACCGTAGGTCCATACCTGCGTCTGCATCAGTGTGGTCTGCCGAAGAAAATGGCACTGGAGCTGTTCAAGCCGTTCATCTACGGCAAGCTAGAGCTGCGTGGCCTCGCGACCACCATCAAAGCTGCTAAGAAGATGGTTGAGCGTGAAGAAGCTGTCGTTTGGGATATCCTGGACGAAGTGATCCGCGAACACCCAGTACTGCTGAACCGTGCACCAACCCTGCACCGTTTGGGTATCCAGGCATTCGAACCTGTTCTGATCGAAGGTAAAGCAATCCAGCTGCACCCGCTGGTTTGTGCGGCATATAACGCCGACTTCGATGGTGACCAGATGGCAGTTCACGTACCGCTGACGCTGGAAGCTCAGCTGGAAGCACGTGCTCTGATGATGTCTACCAACAACATCCTGTCACCTGCGAACGGCGAGCCAATCATCGTTCCTTCTCAGGACGTTGTACTGGGTCTGTACTACATGACCCGTGACAAAGTGAATGCGCGCGGCGAAGGCATGGTGCTGACTGGCCCGAAAGAAGCTGAGCGTGTTTATCGCGCTGGCCTGGCCGAGTTGCATGCTCGCGTTAAAGTGCGTATCACCGAGTACAGCAAAAACGAACAAGAAGAGTTCGTCGCGAAAACCAGCTTAATCGACACCACCATTGGTCGTGCGATTCTGTGGATGATCGTGCCGAAAGGTCTGCCTTACTCCATCGTCAACCAGGCGCTGGGTAAGAAAGCTATCTCTAAGATGCTGAACACCTGTTACCGCATCCTGGGCCTGAAGCCGACCGTTATCTTCGCTGACCAGACCATGTATACCGGCTTTGCTTACGCAGCCCGTTCAGGTGCCTCTGTAGGTATCGACGACATGGTGATCCCGGCTAAGAAAGCGGAAATCGTGGCAGAAGCAGAAGCGGAAGTTGCTGAGATTCAGGAACAGTTCCAGTCTGGTCTGGTTACTGCTGGCGAACGTTACAACAAAGTCATCGATATCTGGGCCGCAGCAAACGAACGCGTTTCCAAGGCGATGATGGACAACCTGCAAACCGAAACCGTGATCAACCGTCACGGCGAAGAAGAGCAGCAAGTCTCGTTCAACAGCATCTACATGATGGCCGACTCCGGTGCGCGTGGTTCTGCTGCACAGATTCGTCAGCTGGCCGGTATGCGTGGTCTGATGGCTAAGCCAGATGGCTCAATCATCGAAACGCCAATCACCGCGAACTTCCGCGAAGGTCTGAACGTACTCCAGTACTTCATCTCGACGCACGGTGCGCGTAAAGGTCTTGCGGATACCGCACTGAAAACCGCTAACTCCGGTTATCTGACGCGTCGTCTGGTAGACGTTGCGCAGGACCTGGTGGTTACCGAAGACGACTGTGGTACTTTCGAAGGCATCATGATGACTCCGGTTATCGAAGGTGGCGACGTTAAAGAACCACTGCGTGAGCGTGTACTGGGTCGTGTGACTGCTGAAGACGTACTGAAACCAGGTACTGCTGACATCCTGATCCCGCGTAACACGCTGATCGATGAGCACTGGTGTGATGTGATCGAACTGAACTCAGTCGATGCGATCAAAGTGCGTTCTGTTGTTGGTTGTGAAACCGACTTTGGTGTGTGTGCACACTGCTACGGTCGCGACCTGGCACGTGGTCACATCATCAACAAAGGTGAGGCCATCGGCGTTATCGCAGCACAGTCCATCGGTGAGCCTGGTACACAGCTGACGATGCGTACGTTCCACATCGGTGGTGCGGCATCTCGTGCGGCTGCTGAATCCAGCATCCAGGTGAAGAACAAAGGTACTATTAAGCTGACCAACGCGAAGTCTGTAACCAACTCCTCCGGGAAACTGGTTATCGTCTCTCGTAACGTTGAGCTGAAGATGATCGATGAATTCGGTCGTACCAAAGAGAGCTATAAAGTCCCTTACGGCGCGATGATGGCTAAAGGTGATGGTGAGCAGGTTGCTGCGGGCGAGACCGTAGCAAACTGGGATCCGCACACCATGCCTGTTATCACCGAAGTGGGCGGTTTCATTCGCTTCACTGACATGATCGATGGTCAGACGATTACTCGTCAGACTGATGACCTGACTGGTCTGTCATCGCTGGTGGTTCTGGATTCTGCAGAACGTACTGCGGGCGGTAAAGATCTGCGTCCTGCGCTGAAAATTGTTGATGCCAACGGAAATGATGTTCTGATTCCAGGTACCGACATGCCAGCTCAGTACTTCCTGCCGGGCAAAGCGATTGTTCAGTTGGAAGATGGCGTTAAGATCAGTGCGGGTGACACCCTGTCGCGTGTACCTCAGGAATCTGGCGGTACCAAGGACATCACCGGTGGTCTGCCACGCGTTGCTGACCTGTTCGAAGCGCGTCGTCCGAAAGAGCCAGCAATTCTGGCCGAGATCAGCGGTATTATCTCGTTCGGTAAAGAGACCAAAGGCAAGCGTCGTCTGGTGATTACACCGGTTGATGGTAGCGATCCGTACGAAGAGATGATTCCGAAATGGCGTCAGCTGAACGTATTCGAAGGTGAGCGTGTAGAACGTGGTGACGTTGTTTCTGACGGCCCAGAGTCTCCACACGACATCCTGCGTCTGCGTGGCGTCCATGCTGTGACCCGTTACATCACTAACGAAGTGCAGGAAGTTTACCGTCTGCAAGGCGTTAAGATTAACGATAAACACATCGAAGTCATCGTGCGTCAGATGCTGCGTAAAGCAACCATCGCCAGCGCGGGCAGCACCGAGTTCCTGGAAGGTGAGCAGGCTGAATACTCTCGCATCAAGATCGCTAACCGCGACCTCGAAGCGAACGGCAAAATTGGCGCAACCTTTATGCGCGATCTGCTGGGTATCACCAAAGCTTCTCTGGCAACCGAATCGTTCATCTCTGCAGCATCGTTCCAGGAGACCACACGTGTCCTGACTGAAGCAGCAGTAGCAGGCAAGCGTGATGAACTGCGCGGCCTGAAAGAGAACGTGATCGTGGGTCGTTTGATCCCGGCCGGTACCGGTTATGCTTACCATCAGGATCGTATGCGTCGCCGTTCTGTAGGTGAAGCACCGGTTGCACCGCAGGTGACTGCGGATGAAGCCTCTGCGAGCCTGGCTGAACTGCTGAACGCCGGTCTTGGCGGTAGCGACGACGAATAATCGTCTGCGAAGCTGACCCATAAAAAACCCTGCCTCGGCAGGGTTTTTTTTCGTTTTTAATCAGCCCTTACGGCAGATATCGTGGCGGGTCAGGCCAATGTCGCGCAGTTGTGCATCGCTTAAGTGAGACAGAATTTTGCGAGTCTCACGGCGGGCGCGCCATCTTTTGATGGCACGTCCCGTGCCGCGAACCATATCCAATAGCGTTACATCAAAGGGTTTTGCTGCGCGGTTTTGATCGAATTCCATAATAAATGCCCTCAGTCAGTTGTCTGAGTGGTATTGTCCAGTTCCTGTGCATTTCAATACAGATTCAAAAATCACTTATTATTAACATACAGATTGCGCATGATAGGATCTGAATGGTAAAAAAAAGGATGATCTGTACTGATTTAGATTCAGTGAACTCGAGGGGAATCATACGATGACGCGTTACCAACATCTGGCTTGCTTGCTCTCAGACAGGATTGAGCAGGGACTCTACCGTAGCGGCGAGCGCTTACCCTCAGTGCGCACACTGAGTATTGAACACGGTGTGAGCATCAGTACCGTGCAGCAGGCGTATCACCTGCTAGAAGAGAAACAGCTTATTGTGCCGCAGCCGCGCTCTGGCTATTTCGTTGCGACGCGCAAAGCCACGCCTCCTGTTCCTGCGTTAACCCGCCCCGTACAACGCCCCGTCGAGATCACCCAGTGGGAATCGGTGCTGGAATTATTAAGCAGCCGCAACAGCGGTAACGTGCTGCAATTAGGTAGCGGCATGCCAGACCTTACCCAGCCGACATTGAAGCCATTATGGAAAATTCAGAGCCGAATGGCGCAGAAGCAGGATCTTGACCAGCTCAATTATGACAGTCTGTTAGGCGTTGCGGCCTTGCGTGAGCAGGTCGCACGCTTAACTATCGATAGCGGTTGTCAGCTCACCGCAGAGGATATTGTGATCACCACGGGCTGCCATGAAGCGCTGTCCGTGTCGATCCGTGCGGTGTGTGAACCGGGTGATATTATCGCCGTTGAATCTCCGACATTTCATGGCATGATGCAGACCCTGCGCGGACTTGGTATCCGTGCCATTGAAATCCCTACCGATTCGGTGACGGGCATTAGCCTTGAAGCTCTGGAGTTGGCATTCGAGCAGTGGCCCATTAAAGCCGTGGTAGTAGTGCCAAATTGCAATAATCCACTCGGATTTATCATGCCCGAGGCGCGCAAGCGTGCGCTGCTGGCACTGGCACAGCGCTTTGATGCCGCGATTATTGAAGACGATGTTTACGGTGAATTGGCATGGGAGTATCCACGTCCCATTACCATTAAATCTTTGGAGATGGATGGCAGGGTGTTGTTGTGTAGTTCATTCTCTAAGACGCTGGCTCCCGGGTTACGTGTTGGCTGGGTGGCACCTGGACGCTATCGCGATCGTGTCTTGCATATGAAATATATCGGCACGGGTTCAACAGCCACACAGCCGCAACATGCGGTGGCCGAATTTATTCGTCTTGGTCACTATGGGCCGCATTTACGCCGGATGCGCCAGGTATATCAACGTAACTACGAGACTTTTAGCTGCTGGGTACGCCACTATTTCCCGTGCGGTATCTGTGTCTCGCGTCCGCAGGGCAGCTTCCTGATGTGGATTGAGTTACCTGAAGCGTTTGATGCGGTTCGGCTTAACACCGAACTTCGCACGTTGAACATTCAGGTCGCTGTCGGATCGCTGTTTTCTGCCTCGGGCAAATATCGTAACTGCTTGCGCCTGAATTATGGGTTGCCCATCAATGAGCATACAGAACAGGCCATCGCCCAACTTGGCGCTGCGGTGGAGCAGGCCATGCATGCCTGTCATATCGAAACGGAACCCGCTTCATCCCTGACTGATTAAAGTGGAAAGGCAGGGCTGGAGAGAGAGGTAGACCAGCCCTGGCCCACTGCCAGCGACAGCGGGCAGGCACACTTTATCCTGACCGGAAAAACACGCTAGCCCGCAGGAAGCGGACTGCGCGTGAGGTTCCAGCCAAATTACCCTGATTGCAGAACGTTACAACGCTTCTGCGGGCTGGGTTCCAGCTTCAACCAGTGCCAGCAGCTCCTGTGTCGCCTGACGCCAGTCTCCCGCCTGAGTAATGGCGCTCACCACAGCAACGCTTCCAACGCCAGTGGCCAAAACTTCAGGTACGCGCGCAAGGGATATACCGCCAATCGCCACAGTCGGTATATCCTGCAACCGCGCCATGTGGCGTTTCAATTCTACGACGCCCTGAGGTTCCGAAGGCATATCTTTGGTTTGTGTGGGATAAATATGCCCCAATGCAATGTAGGAAGGACGCAACGCCAGCGCGCGGTCTAACTCGGCATCATCATGAGTCGATAACCCAAGACGCAAGCCTGCCTGGCGGATAGCGTCCAGATTAGCCACGTCCAAATCTTCCTGACCAAGATGCACGCCATAGGCGTTATATTTGATCGCTAATCGCCAGTAATCGTTGATAAACAGGCGTGCACGATACTGCTTGCCCAGCGCAATTGCCTCGCGCACTGCGTCTTCTACTTCATGATCCTGGCAATCTTTGATGCGCAACTGGATGGTGCGAACGCCAGCCTCCAGTAAGCGTGCAATCCACTCTACGCTATCAACAACAGGGTACAGCCCCAGTTTCGGGGCCGTGGCTGGAAAGGCATCGGTCATACTTTTTCCTCTTTAAGGGCATCGGCGGCGTGATAAAGCTCGCCACCACGACTGCGGAAGGCATCCGACATCTGCGCCATGCCAATTTCAATGGGCTGGACTTCTGCATGCTGGCGAGCAGCATATTCGCGCACTTCCTGGGTAATTTTCATCGAACAGAATTTTGGACCGCACATTGAGCAGAAGTGAGCCACTTTGCCCGATTCCTGCGGCAATGTCTCATCGTGATAAGCGCGTGCCGTATGCGGATCGAGCGCCAGATTGAACTGATCCTTCCAACGGAATTCAAAGCGTGCTTTCGACATGGCGTTATCACGGATCTGAGCGCCGGGATGGCCCTTAGCCAGATCGGCTGCATGCGCGGCGATCTTGTAGGTAATCAGACCCTGCTTAACATCTTCTTTATTCGGCAAACCGAGGTGCTCTTTCGGTGTGACGTAGCACAGCATGGCGCAGCCAAACCAACCAATCATCGCGGCACCAATGCCGGAGGTAAAATGATCGTACCCGGGGGCGATATCGGTGGTCAGTGGGCCAAGCGTGTAAAACGGCGCTTCGTGACAGTGCTCTAACTGTTCGGTCATGTTGCGGCGGATCATCTGCATTGGCACATGGCCTGGACCTTCAATCATCACTTGCACATCGTATTCCCAGGCAACTTTGGTCAGCTCACCTAGCGTGTGCAATTCGGCAAACTGGGCTTCATCGTTGGCGTCCTGAATTGATCCCGGACGCAGGCCATCACCGAGTGAGAGCGCGACATCATAGGCAGCGCAGATTTCACAGATCTCGCGGAAATGCAGATAGAGGAAACTCTCTTGATGATGTGACAGGCACCACTTCGCCATGATCGAGCCGCCACGCGAGACAATACCGGTCAGACGTTTAGCCGTCATCGGCACATAGCGCAGCAGGACTCCGGCGTGGATGGTGAAGTAATCTACGCCCTGTTCGGCTTGCTCGAGCAGGGTATCGCGGAAAATCTCCCAGTTAAGGTCTTCCGCCACGCCATTCACTTTCTCCAGTGCCTGATAAATGGGCACAGTACCAATCGGCACCGGGCTGTTTCGCAAAATCCACTCGCGCGTTTCATGGATATAGCGGCCTGTGGAGAGGTCCATCACGGTATCCGCCCCCCAGCGTGTTGACCACACCAGTTTCTCCACTTCCTCTTCGATCGATGAGCTCACCGCTGAGTTGCCTATATTGGCGTTCACCTTCACCAGAAAGTTACGGCCAATGATCATCGGCTCTGATTCGGGGTGATTAATATTGGAGGGTATGATAGCGCGGCCGCTGGCAACTTCCTGGCGCACAAATTCGGCGGTGATGTTTTCCGGCAGATTGGCACCAAAACTGTGGCCCGGGTGCTGTTGCAGTAGCACTTCACCACGAATACGTTCGCGGCCCATGTTTTCTCGCACCGCAATAAATTCCATCTCGGGTGTAATTATGCCCTGACGTGCGTAATGCAGTTGCGTGACGCAGCGGCCAGCTTTGGCACGACGCGGCTGCGGTAACTGCTCGAAGCGCAGGTGATCCAGCCCTTCATCGGCTAAGCGTTGCTGGGTGTATTGCGAACTCAACTGGTGGATCGCTTCGCTGTCATCGCGTTCAGCAATCCAGTTTTCACGCAATCGGTCTAATCCCCGATGCACATCAATGGTGGCCGCAGGGTCGCCATAAGCACCTGCCGTGTCATATACCGGCACTGGTTCGTTGTGCTCATACTGTGGATTCTCTTTTGTGCCACCGATGTGTGTAGGGCTAAGCTGGATTTCGCGCATCGGCACACGGATATCCGCTCGGCTGCCGGTAATCCAGATACGTTTTGAATTGGGGAAAGCGGTGCCTTGCAGCGAATCGATAAATTCCTGCGCTTGTGCACGTTGTTCACGACGAGAAGTTTTAGCAACAGACATAGCAAATTTCCTGAATTAAGGGGAAGTTGCTTGTCCAGAGTTCGGAAGGAGTAACAGGGACGATGCCGGGCGCCAACACGCATCGCTCTGTGAATGTCTACTCTTGTTCCCTTCGCAGGTACTAACCTGATCAGGTTCCGCGGATCCCGAATAAACGGTCTCAGCCCCTTAGGGCACTCCGACAAGGTTGAATTTTACGATATAAGCTACTTTGCTTGCCATTTCACGCCTGGGCAGTGCTCGTGCCCGTCACGTACTACGTGTACGCTCCGGCCACTGCGCGCTGTCCGAGCGTGAACTGGCTGCGCACGCTACGCTTATATCGCAAAATTTGACTCTAGATTGCTTTAAAGAGACGCATAAAAACGTGAATAGGCCTCAATAAAAAAGCCCATTCAGCATAAGAGGGCTTTTTCGGAATAACAAGTTTTTTACATGGGGCCGAAGTTAAGCGGGGCGAGCCATGCTGCTTTCATTGGCGACCGGTGGGCGCGCCAGCTGGTTATCCCAGGCGAGTTGCACCAGCTTATCTTCCAGCGTGAAGCGCGACTCCAGCACTTCACCCACTTCGGATAACGCCTTCTGGAATTCTACGCAGTTATCGTCGTTGATGGCCTGCTGCAGATGGCTGTCATACAGTTGCATCATGCGATCGGTATTCGCTTCCAGAGCGGGATAGAGTTGGGCTGCCGCAATGAGTGGGCTATCGCCCTCCATCTCACTGATAATGCGTTCATAAATACTGAAATGACCGGTTGAGAGGTAATCAACCAGGCCGTGACAAAACGCATCCAGCGCCTGTTCATCCAGGGCACTGAGCGCCTCTTTGTTTGGCTTGATGCCAATTAATGCGTAATAGCTGACAAGCAACTGTCGGCGCGCGCGCAGCCACGCATCAACGAGTTCATTACCGCCACTTACACGCCTGGCCAGGTCATCTAACTGGGTAAGCATATGGGGCTCCGGGTGAGTTATAGTTATCCATTCCACACTTAACATCAGGATTTCAGCGTGCCATTTGACGCTAAGGACAACGAATAAGATGCAACGTGAGATCTCAAGCGTAGACGCTGGCTGGTGGATTGTCAGCCATGAACAAAAACTTTGGTTACCGCAAGGTGAACTGCCGCATGGCTTATCCGGCGATTTTGGCCTGACTGGAAAAACCGCGATTTTGATTGGCGAATGGCAGGCGGAGAATGTCTGGCTGATATGTGAATCACGACCTGACAATATGGGCTCTGTTCGCCAGCTTATCGACGAAGATGTTGGGCTTTTTCAGATGGTTGGACGTGGAGTTCAACTCGCCGAATTCTACCGCTCACACCGCTGGTGTGGCTACTGCGGCCACGAAATGCACCTCAGTAAACGCGAATTTGCCTGCCTGTGTCACCATTGCCGCGAGCGCTATTACCCGCAAATTGCACCGTGCATCATCGTAGCGATTCGCCGGGGGGAGGAGATTCTGCTGGCCAACCATGCGCGCCATCGCAACAGCATTTACACAGTATTAGCTGGCTTTGTTGAGGTCGGGGAGACGCTGGAGCAGGCCGTCGCGCGTGAAGTGATGGAAGAGAGCAACGTCCGGGTTAAAAATGTCCGCTACGTCACCTCGCAGCCCTGGCCGTTCCCGCATTCATTAATGATGGCGTTTATGGCCGAATATGAGGGCGGTGAGTTGCAGCATGATGGCAAAGAGTTGCTGGATGCCGGCTGGTATCGCTATGACGATTTGCCCTTGTTACCGCCACCGGGCACGGTGGCACGGCGGTTGATTGAAGATACCGTTGCCCTGTGTCGCGCCAGCGCGCCGTGAAAATGCTACACTGGCGGCCTTAGCATGAGAGAGCCCATTATGAGTGAACTGAAGAACGATCGTTATCTGCGTGCCCTGTTACGTCAGCCGGTGGATGTCACCCCTGTATGGATGATGCGACAAGCCGGGCGTTATTTGCCGGAGTACAAAGCCACGCGTGCTGAAGCCGGTGATTTTATGTCGCTGTGTAAGAATGCGGAGCTGGCGTGCGAAGTCACCCTGCAGCCGCTGCGTCGTTATGCGCTGGATGCCGCGATCCTCTTCAGCGATATCCTGACGATTCCTGATGCGATGGGGCTGGGGCTCTATTTTGAAACGGGCGAAGGTCCGCGCTTCTCAAATCCTATTACCTGCCGTGCAGATGTAGACAAACTGCCGATTCCGGATCCGGAAGATGAGCTGGGTTATGTGATGAATGCGGTGCGTACCATTCGCCATAACCTGAAAGGCGAAGTGCCTTTGATCGGTTTCTCTGGCAGCCCATGGACGTTGGCAACCTACATGGTTGAAGGCGGCAGCAGCAAAGCGTTCACCAAAATTAAAAAGATGATGTATGCCGAGCCGCAAACCCTGCACAAGCTGCTGGATAAGCTGGCTGACAGTGTCATCCATTACCTGAACGCCCAGATCAAAGCCGGTGCACAGTCGATTATGGTCTTCGACACCTGGGGCGGCGTGCTGACCGGCCGCGATTACCGTGAGTTTTCACTCTACTATATGCACAAAATCGTCGATAGCGTGCTGCACGAGAACGAAGGTCGCCGCGTGCCGATTACGCTGTTCACCAAAGGTGGTGGTCAGTGGCTGGAGGCTATCGCAGCGACCGGATGTGATGCGCTGGGACTGGACTGGAGCACCGATATTGCCGATGCGCGTCGTCGCGTGGGTGACAAAGTTGCGTTGCAGGGCAACATGGATCCTTCCATGCTGTATGCGCCTCCGGCACGTATCGAGCAGGAAGTGGCCACTATCCTTGAAGGCTTTGGCACGGGTGAAGGGCATGTCTTCAATCTGGGCCATGGCATTCATCAGGATGTGCCGCCAGAGCACGCCGGTGCATTCGTCGAAGCCGTACATCGTCTGTCTCGCCCTTATCATCAGGGTTAAGCATGGATTTAGCCGCGCTGCGGGCTGAACAGTTACAACGCGCTGCTAACGTGGTGCGGCAGGATGATTTCGACGTCCTGCCGCCTCGTTTTATCGCCGGTGCGGACGTCGGTTTTGAACAGGAAGGTGACATCACGCGTGCGGCACTGGTGGTATTAGAATATCCCTCATTGCAACTCGTGGAGCACCGTATAGCACGCCTCGCGACCACCATGCCTTACATCCCGGGTTTCTTATCGTTTCGCGAAGTCCCCGCACTGCTTGCAGCCTGGCAGCAGCTCACACACCAACCCGATCTTTTATTTGTTGATGGTCATGGTATTGCCCATCCCCGTCGCCTCGGCGTGGCTGCGCATTTTGGCTCGCTGGTGGATGTTCCAACCATTGGCGTGGCGAAAAAACGGCTCTGCGGGCGTTTTACCGAATTGGATGCTGAACCGGGGAGCCGCCAGCCACTGATGGATAAAGGCGAACAAATTGGTTGGGTGTGGCGCAGTAAAGCGCGCTGCAACCCTTTGTTCGTCTCAACCGGGCATCGTGTCAGTATGGACAGCGCACTGAATTGGGTGGAGAAATGTACCGCGGGCTATCGTTTGCCCGAGCCTACACGCTGGGCCGATGCGGTTGCTTCGGGGCGTCCTGCGTTTCTGCGTTGGCAAAATGCGCGTTGACGCTGTTTGCGCGCGGCTTTTGCGGTACACTGCCGCCAGCTAACCTATTGAGAGTAAGTTTGATGTTACAGAACCCCGTCCATTTGCGTCTGGCGAAGCTGGAAAGCTGGCAGCATATGACCTTTATGGCCTGTCTGTGCGAGCGGATGTTCCCCAATTATTGGGCCTTCTGTCAGCAGACTGAATTCGCCGATCCGCAACTCTATCGTCGCATCCTTGACCTTATCTGGGAAAGCCTGACGGTCAAAGACGCCAAAATTAACTTCGATAGCCAACTGGAGAAGCTGGAGTCTGCGATTCCGAATGGCGATGATTTTGATATCTATGGTGTCCACCCAGCGATCGATGCCTGTGTTGCGTTGAGCGAAGTTGTGCATGCACAACTCAGCGGCGAAACTCTGGAGCACGCAATCGAAGTCAGTCGCACCTCGATCACCACCGTCGCTATCCTTGAAATGACGCAGGCCGGTCGTGAGATGACCGATGAAGAGCTGCGTGAAAATCAGGCGGTGATTGATGAATGGGATCTGCAGTGGGAGATTTTCCGTCTGCTGGCAGACTGCGAAGAGCGCGACCTTGAGCTGATTAAAGGGTTACGTTCTGACCTGCGCGAAGCGGGAATCAGTAACATCGGTATACTTTTTCAGCAATAAGGCGATAAAACGTGACTTCAGGCCTGAATTACCGCGCCTGGAGGCTTCACATCAGCCCCCTGTCTGGTCTACATTTGGGGGGCTGAAAATTGTGGCTATCTTTGCGTGCAGGTTGAAGAGTGCCAGAATATGGCTTTTCCCTCGCACTCGTTGCTTAGCAAGCGATAAATACACTTTAAGGATAACTTATGAACAAGACTCAACTGATTGATGTGATCGCAGAGAAAGCTGACCTGTCAAAAACCCAGGCTAAAGCTGCGCTGGAATCTACCCTGGCTGCGATCACTGAGTCTCTGAAAGAAGGTGATGCTGTACAACTGGTTGGTTTTGGTACTTTTAAAGTGAACCACCGCGCTGAGCGTACCGGTCGCAACCCACAGACTGGTAAAGAGATCAAAATCGCGGCAGCTAACGTGCCAGCGTTCGTCTCTGGTAAAGCTCTGAAAGACGCTGTTAAGTAAGTTTTCCGCATCGCGGTTTAAGCTTTAAAAGAGGGGCGACACGCCCCTTTTTGTTATTGGGGCCTGTCATGCTGAACACGATTACTCAGCGCGTCTGCGCCCTGTTACTCGGTGCGCTGCTCGCGGGCTGTAGTTCCACCTCTGATCTCCCTGCCTTTACGGCAAGTGGCTATCTGGCCGATCGTGGCACTGTGCGCATCTGGCGCAAGAACAGTGACCATCAGGCTGTCCATCTTCGCACTGTTTATACCCCTTTCAATGGCGATGCCATGGAAACCACTGACTACAACTGGCAACAGAACCACCTGATCAGCGTTGAGCGCATTGTGGCGGGTGAGCAACCCGATGACGTGACGCTGCGTTTTGACCATCTGGGCAATCTTAATTTTATGCAGCGTCAGCTGGCCGGCCGTCGTGAAGCGGTAAGTGGTGATACGGTTGAGCTCTATCGTTTCGACGCGCAACGTATGCTGGAGCAAAGTAATGCGTTGCTGAGTGGCCGTGTATTACTGAAGCAGGGGCATTGGCTGGGCGCTACGCAGGTGCGCGATTGTGATGGCAAAGTGGTGAATGCACCCTTTGATAGCGGAATCATTGCCACGCTATCTCAGCAGCAGCAAAACCAGCCACAGTCGTTGATGGTGTCATGGTTGGAGGCACCTGAAGGCGTGCAGTTGTTGCGGGCGACGCCAGAGGATGAGTGTAGCTGGCAGCCGAGTGAGAGTGATTTCTGAGTTGGGAAAAAACAAGGGGCGCAGAGCGCGCCCCTTGATGATTACTTGCGATTAATCGCGCGGTAACCAATATCTTTACGGCAGAAGCTGCCTTCCCAGGAAATATGTTTCGCCAGCGCATAGGCATTCTTCTGCGCGGCAGCCACATCTTCGCCCAGGGCAGTGACGCACAGCACGCGTCCACCGTTGGTGACCACCACATCATCTTTCATCGTGGTGCCCGCGTGGAACACTTTACCGTCCGGCACTTCTTCCAGCGGCAGACCGTGGATTTGATCACCGGTGTTGTAATCCGCGGGATAGCCGCCAGCCGCCAGCACGACACCCAGCGATGGGCGTGGATCCCACTGCGAGGTCTGCTTATCGAGTTTGCCATCCACTGCGGCCAGGCACAGCTCAACCAGATCTGACTGCAGACGCAGCATGATCGGCTGGGTTTCTGGATCGCCAAAGCGGCAGTTGAACTCGATCACTTTCGGCTGACCGGCTTTATCGATCATCAGGCCGGCATATAGGAAGCCGGTATAGGTGTTGCCTTCCGCTTTCATGCCGTTAACGGTTGGCCAGATAATCTGGTCCATCACACGCTGGTGGATCTCATCGGTGACAACCGGGGCTGGCGAGTAAGCGCCCATGCCTCCGGTATTTGGGCCGGTATCACCATCGCCTACACGTTTATGATCCTGGCTGGTGGCCATGGGTAACACGTTGTCGCCATCCACCATCACGATAAAACTGGCTTCTTCGCCGTCGAGGAACTCTTCAATGACGATACGATGGCCTGCATCGCCGAAAGCGTTACCTGCCAGCATGTCCTGCACTGCAGCTTCCGCTTCAGCCAGTTCCATCGCGACGATAACCCCTTTACCGGCTGCCAGACCATCCGCTTTAATCACGATCGGTGCGCCTTTCTCACGCAGGTAAGCCAGCGCGGGCTCAACTTCCGTAAAGTTCTGGTATTCAGCGGTAGGGATCTGCTGGCGTGCCAGGAAATCTTTGGTGAAGGCTTTTGATCCTTCCAGCTGTGCAGCCGCCTGCGTTGGGCCAAAGATTTTCAGACCCGCTGCACGGAACGCATCGACCACGCCAATCACCAGCGGCGCTTCTGGGCCTACGATGGTCAGATCGATCTTCTCTTTCTGAGCAAAGGCTAACAGTGCAGGAACGTCAGTGGCGCTGATCGCCACGTTCTGCAGTGCAGGTTCCAGTGCGGTACCCGCGTTGCCCGGTGCAACAAAGACCGTTTCGGCCAGCGGTGACTGTGCTGCTTTCCATGCCAACGCGTGTTCACGTCCACCATTACCAATCACTAAAATTTTCATCTATACGGCTCCAGGCTATTAATGGCGGAAGTGACGCATGTCGGTGAAGATCATCGCAATACCGTGCTCATCAGCGGCGGCAATCACTTCATCATCACGGATAGAACCACCTGGTTGAATCACACAGCTGATACCTACAGCAGCCGCTGCGTCGATACCATCGCGGAACGGGAAGAAAGCATCAGACGCCATGGCTGAACCTTTCACTTCTAAACCTTCGTCGCCTGCTTTGATACCGGCAATTTTGGCAGAATAAACGCGGCTCATCTGTCCGGCGCCTATGCCGATAGTCATATTGTCACGTGCGTAGACAATGGCGTTGGATTTCACGAACTTGGCTACTTTCCAGCAGAACAGCGCATCACGCAGTTCCTGCTCGCTTGGCTGGCGCTTAGTCACGACTCGCAGCTGACTGGCATCAACCATACCGAGATCACGATCCTGAACCAGCAGGCCGCCATTAACACGCTTGAAGTCCAGTGCAGCAACACGGCCCTGCCACTGGCCACAAACCAGCACGCGAACGTTCTGTTTTGCTGCGGTAACTTTAAGTGCCGCTTCGCTGGCTGAAGGGGCAATGATCACTTCGACAAACTGACGGCTGATGATCGCCTGGGCAGTGGCTTCATCCAATTCACGGTTGAAAGCGATGATGCCGCCAAAAGCAGAAGTTGGATCAGTTTTGTAAGCGCGCTCATAGGCGTCAAGAATCGAACCGCCCACTGCCACACCACACGGGTTAGCATGCTTAACGATCACGCAAGCGGCTTCATCAAACTCTTTCACACACTCAAGTGCGGCATCGGTATCCGCGATGTTGTTGTAAGAGAGCGCCTTGCCCTGTACCTGCTGTGCAGTCGCAACAGAAGCTTCTGCCACATTCTCTTCTATATAGAAGGCAGCGTCCTGATGGCTGTTCTCGCCGTAACGCATATCCTGCTTCTTGATGAAGTTGAGGTTCAGCGTTCGTGGGAAGCGGCCGGCAGGCTCTTTGCTGTCGCTATGATAAGCCGGTACCAGGCTGCCAAAGTAGTTGGCAATCATGCTGTCGTAGGCTGCGGTGTGTTCGAAGGCTTTGATCGCCAGATCGAAACGGGTGTCCAGCGTCAGGGAGTTTTCGTTGGCGTCCAGCTCGGCGATGATGGCCTCGTAGTCGCTGCTCTTCACCACGATTGCCACATCTTTGTGGTTCTTCGCAGCGGAGCGCACCATGGTTGGGCCACCGATATCGATATTCTCTACCGCGTCTGCCAGTGAGCAATCGGGTTTGGCAACGGTTTGAGCGAAGGGATAAAGGTTTACCACCACCATATCGATAGGGTTGATCGCGTGCTCGGCCATGATCGCATCATCGGTGCCGCGACGGCCCAGAATACCGCCATGCACTTTCGGGTGCAGCGTTTTGACGCGTCCATCCATCATTTCCGGGAAACCGGTGTAGTCAGAGACTTCGGTGACGGGCAGGCCCGCATCTGCCAGCAGGCGAGCAGTACCACCTGTGGAGAGCAGCTCAACACCACGGCTGGAGAGTGCCTGAGCAAATTCGAGGATACCGGCTTTATCAGAAACACTGAGAAGAGCGCGGCGTACTGGACGACGTTGTTGCATGGTGGTTTTATCCCTTGGCTTTGTTTCGCATAAATAAGAGCGTTACATCAAGCTTAGCGCTTCTCTTATATATAGAAGAGAGTACTTGCTTCATGTAACGCCCCAAAAGGGGCATCCTTGACGTCGCCGGGCATTGTAGCGAAAACGTTTGCGCGATGCTCGCCTAAATTCATTTGTGCAGATGAATGTGGATAACACTGTGTGTAAGTGGGTATAAGGCGGGGTTTTGCTGTGGAATGCAGCGAACGGTTGTTTTTATTGAATTTAGCGGTTGCGCGCTGCGAACAACTCCCTATAATGCGCATCCATCGAAACGGCACAACGGTTTACGAAGTGCGGTGTTGACAGGAAGCTTCGCTAAGAACTTCCGCCAGAGAAAAAATGCTGAAAAAAGTGTTTGACTCTGAAGGAGGAAAGCGTAATATACGCCACCTCGCAACAGCAGCTTAAGGCGCTGATTGCACCGCTCTTTAACAATTTATCAGACAATCTGTGTGGGCACTCGCAGGATTGATATCAGCGTCTCCGGACGTAAAAAATATCAAGTCTCACGAGTGAACACATAATGAAATTCATTATGACGTTTTACAGATGAGCATCGCTGCACTTGTTGCAGCAAATCAAACTTTAAATTGAAGAGTTTGATC
>NZ_SZZV01000034.1:0-26426 GCF_009829935.1 Pantoea sp. Seng
ACCTGGATAACTACATCCCAGAGCCAGTACGTGCAATCGACCTGCCGTTCCTGCTGCCAATCGAAGACGTATTCTCAATCTCAGGCCGTGGTACTGTTGTAACCGGTCGTGTTGAGCGCGGTATCGTTAAAGTGGGCGACGAAGTTGAAATCGTTGGTATCAAGGCGACTGTTAAGTCTACCTGTACTGGCGTTGAAATGTTCCGTAAGCTGCTGGACCAGGGTCAGGCGGGTGAAAACTGTGGTGTTCTGCTGCGCGGTATCAAGCGTGAAGACATCCAGCGTGGTCAGGTACTGGCTAAGCCAGGCACCATCAAGCCACACACCAAGTTCGTATCAGAAGTATACGTACTGTCTAAAGACGAAGGCGGCCGTCATACTCCGTTCTTCAAAGGCTACCGTCCACAGTTCTACTTCCGTACTACTGACGTGACTGGTAACGTTGAGCTGCCAGAAGGCGTTGAGATGGTAATGCCAGGCGACAACGTGAAAATGACCGTTGAGCTGATCCACCCAATCGCGATGGACCAGGGTCTGCGTTTCGCAATCCGTGAAGGCGGCCGTACTGTTGGTGCGGGCGTTGTTGCTGAAGTTCTCGCTTAATTGCGTTAATGTCGGTGGTTGCTTAGGTAGCCACCGCAGCACGAAAAGAGAGCACTTCGGTGCTCTTTTTTTTTGCCTGAAATTCACCGCTCAAGCCAATCCCACACAAAAGCTACGTTTGAAATAAAAACCATTCTCATTTACACTTTGATCAGAATTTGTACTGGAGTCGCAGTAAATGTACGTCTGTCTGTGTAATGCCGTGAGTGACAAAACCCTCCGTGAAGTAGTGCGTCGCTATCAGCCCAAATCGATCCAACATCTTCGTCAACTGGTTCCTATCGGAAAACAGTGTGGTAAGTGCATCCGTTTTGCGCGCGAGATTATGGATGATGAGCTGCAGAAGGTACCGCTGTACAAAGAAATCGCTTAGGTCGACTCGACAGCCTCTGGCAATAACCACAAAAACAGTCCTGTTTTTTTGACTTCTTTTTATCCGCATCTACGATCTATTTACCTGGAAGCGGAGGAAGCAAAATGAAGGGCGACAGTAAAATCATAACTCATCTCAATAAACTGCTGGGGAATGAACTGGTTGCGATTAATCAGTACTTTCTTCATGCACGTATGTTCAAAAACTGGGGGCTTATTCGCCTCAACGATGTCGAGTATCACGAATCCATCGATGAAATGAAGCATGCGGACAAATACATCGAGCGCATTCTTTTCCTTGAAGGGATTCCAAATTTGCAGGATCTCGGCCGGTTGCGTATTGGTGAAGATGTCCCGGAAATGTTGCAATCCGATCTGACGCTGGAGTTAGAAGGGGCGAAGGATTTACGTGAAGCGATTGCCTATGCCGACAAGGTGCATGATTACGTCAGCCGCGACATGATGATTGAGATTCTGGGTGAGGAAGAGCATCACATTGACTGGCTGGAAACAGAACTCGACCTGATTCAAAAACTCGGTTTGCAGAATTACCTGCAGGCGCAATTAAAAGAAGAAAGCACAGACTAAAACCCTTTCGTTGTAGCAATGTCACAGAGCCTGTAGGGGGAAATATCGAGCCCCATATAGGCTTTTTCGCATTTAGTCCGCAATTGATGTGGTTAAAAACGCATCACGGGTTGCTTCCTGAACTGATTTGCGTATAATGCGCGGGCCTGCCGATATTGGTATGGCGCGATTCGAGCAGAATCGCAGGTGATAGCAAGCTATGTATCACCTGACAATACTCCCGATTGGGGAGTTATATGCTGAACGATTACACTCCTCCATCAATCGTAATGGGTGTGGGTAGTAATTCTTTTCGTTTATAAAATGTTTGGAGCCTTGGTCTCATGTCGAACCAAAGAATCCGTATCCGTCTTAAAGCGTTTGATCATCGCCTGATCGATCAATCAACCGCGGAAATCGTTGAGACTGCCAAGCGCACTGGTGCGCAGGTACGTGGTCCGATCCCGCTGCCAACTCGCAAAGAGCGTTTCACCGTTCTGATCTCTCCGCACGTTAACAAAGACGCGCGCGATCAGTACGAGATCCGTACTCACAAGCGTCTGGTAGACATCGTTGAGCCAACTGAAAAAACCGTTGATGCACTGATGCGTCTGGATCTGGCTGCCGGTGTTGACGTGCAGATCAGCCTGGGTTAATCAGGTCATCGAGCGATTGAGAGGTTGATACAATGATTGGTTTAGTCGGTAAAAAAGTGGGCATGACTCGCATCTTCACTGAAGATGGCGTTTCAATCCCAGTAACCGTAATCGAAGTTGAAGCAAACCGCGTTACTCAGGTCAAAGGCCTGGAAAACGACGGTTACCAGGCTATCCAGGTGACCACCGGTGCTAAAAAAGCAAACCGTGTGAGCAAGCCGGAAGCAGGTCATTTTGCTAAAGCTGGCGTTGAAGCTGGCCGTGGTCTGTGGGAATTCCGCACCGAAGGTGAAGAGTACTCAGTAGGCCAGAGCATCAGTGTTGAAATTTTCGCTGACGTTAAAAAAGTAGACGTTACCGGTACCTCTAAAGGTAAAGGTTTCGCAGGTACCGTTAAGCGCTGGAACTTCCGTACCCAGGACGCTACACACGGTAACTCCTTGTCTCACCGCGTTCCGGGTTCTATCGGTCAGAACCAGACTCCGGGCAAAGTGTTCAAAGGCAAGAAAATGGCTGGTCAACTGGGTAACGAGCGCGTAACCGTTCAGAGCCTGGAAGTGGTACGTGTTGACGCTGAGCGCAACCTGCTGCTGGTCAAAGGTGCTGTCCCGGGTGCAACCGGCAGCGACCTGATTGTTAAACCAGCTGTGAAGGCGTAAGGGGATAGCAATGGAATTAGTACTGAAAGACGCGCAGAGCGCGCTGACTGTTTCCGAAACTACCTTCGGTCGTGATTTCAACGAAGCGCTGGTTCACCAGGTTGTTGTTGCTTATGCCGCTGGTGCTCGTCAGGGTACTCGTGCGCAGAAAACTCGTGCTGAAGTAACTGGTTCAGGCAAAAAGCCTTGGCGCCAGAAAGGTACCGGCCGTGCGCGTTCAGGTTCTGTAAAGAGCCCGATCTGGCGTTCAGGTGGCGTGACCTTCGCTGCGCGTCCACAGGACCACAGTCAAAAAGTTAACAAGAAGATGTACCGCGGCGCGCTGAAAAGCATCCTGTCCGAACTGGTACGTCAGGACCGTCTGATCGTTGTCGAGACGTTCTCTGTAGAAGCGCCTAAAACTAAGCTGCTGGCACAGAAACTGAAAGACATGGCGCTGGAAGACGTGCTGATCATCACCGGTGAACTGGATGAGAATCTGTTCCTGGCTGCGCGTAACCTGTACAAGGTTGACGTGCGTGATGCAGCAGGTATCGACCCAGTTAGCCTGATCGCCTTCGACAAAGTCGTTATGACTGCGGAAGCAGTTAAGCAAGTTGAGGAGATGCTGGCATGATCCGTGAAGAACGTCTGCTGAAAGTCGTACGTGCACCGCACGTATCTGAAAAAGCATCTACTGCGATGGAAAAAAGCAATACCATCGTTCTCAAAGTTGCTAAAGACGCGACCAAAGCAGAGATCGTTGCTGCTGTTGAGAAGCTGTTCGAAGTTGAAGTTAAAGACGTAAACACCCTGGTTGTTAAGGGTAAAGTTAAGCGTCACGGACAGCGTATCGGTCGTCGTAGCGACTGGAAAAAAGCTTACGTCACCCTGAAGGAAGGCCAGAATCTGGACTTCGTCGGCGGCGCTGAGTAAGTCGGAGGAGAAAGACAATGGCAGTTGTTAAATGTAAACCGACATCTCCGGGTCGTCGTCACGTAGTTAAAGTGGTGAACCCAGAGCTGCACAAGGGCAAACCTTTTGCTCCGCTGTTAGAAAAAAACAGCAAATCCGGTGGTCGTAACAACAATGGTCGTATCACTACCCGTCATATCGGTGGTGGTCACAAGCAGGCTTACCGTATTGTTGACTTCAAACGCAACAAAGATGGTATCCCAGCAGTTGTTGAGCGTCTTGAGTACGATCCGAACCGTTCTGCGAACATCGCACTGGTTCTGTACAAAGATGGCGAGCGCCGTTACATCCTGGCCCCTAAAGGCCTGAAAGCTGGTGATCAGGTTCAATCTGGCGTTGATGCTGCGATTAAAGCAGGTAACACCCTGCCAATGCGTAACATCCCGGTGGGTTCTACCGTTCACAACGTAGAAATGAAACCAGGCAAAGGCGGTCAGATTGCTCGCTCAGCTGGTACTTACGTGCAGATCGTTGCGCGTGATGGTTCCTACGTAACCCTGCGTCTGCGTTCAGGCGAAATGCGTAAAGTCGAAATCGACTGCCGCGCAACCCTGGGCGAAGTCGGTAACGCTGAGCACATGCTGCGCGTTCTGGGTAAAGCTGGTGCAACCCGTTGGCGTGGTGTTCGTCCTACCGTTCGCGGTACTGCGATGAACCCAGTCGATCACCCGCACGGTGGTGGTGAAGGTCGTAACTTTGGTAAGCACCCGGTAACTCCGTGGGGCGTTCAGACCAAAGGTAAGAAGACCCGTAGCAACAAGCGTACTGATAAATTTATCGTACGTCGCCGTAGCAAATAATTTTAGAGGATAAGCCATGCCACGTTCTCTCAAGAAAGGTCCTTTTATTGACCTGCACTTGCTGAAGAAGGTAGAGAAAGCGGTGGAAAGCGGTGACAAGAAGCCCCTGCGCACTTGGTCCCGTCGTTCAACGATCTTCCCTAACATGATCGGTTTGACCATCGCTGTCCATAATGGTCGTCAGCACGTTCCTGTCTTTGTATCCGACGAAATGGTCGGCCACAAACTGGGTGAATTTGCACCGACACGTACTTATCGCGGCCATGCTGCAGATAAGAAAGCCAAGAAGAAATAAGTAGGAGGAAGAGATGGAAACTATTGCTCAACATCGCCATGCTCGTTCTTCTGCTCAGAAGGTCCGCCTTGTTGCTGACCTGATTCGCGGTAAGAAAGTGTCGCAGGCTCTGGATATTCTGACCTACACCAACAAGAAAGCTGCTGTGTTGGTTAAGAAAGTCCTGGAATCTGCCATTGCGAACGCCGAACACAACGATGGCGCTGATATCGACGATCTGAAAGTCGCGAAAATCTTCGTAGACGAAGGCCCAAGCATGAAGCGCATTATGCCGCGTGCGAAAGGTCGTGCAGATCGCATCCTGAAGCGCACCAGCCACATTACTGTGGTTGTGTCCGATCGCTGAGACTCTGGAGACTAGCAATGGGTCAGAAAGTACATCCTAATGGTATTCGCCTGGGTATTGTAAAACCATGGAACTCTACCTGGTTTGCGAACACCAAAGAATTCGCTGACAACCTGGACAGCGATTTTAAAGTACGTCAGTTCCTGACTAAGGAACTGGCTAAAGCGTCTGTATCTCGTATCGTTATCGAGCGTCCGGCTAAGAGCATCCGTGTGACCATTCACACTGCTCGCCCGGGTATCGTTATCGGTAAGAAAGGTGAAGACGTAGAAAAACTGCGCACGGTCGTAGCGAAAATCGCTGGCGTTCCTGCACAGATCAATATCGCCGAAGTCCGTAAACCGGAACTGGACGCTAAATTGGTTGCTGATAGCATCACTTCACAGCTGGAGCGTCGTGTGATGTTCCGTCGTGCGATGAAGCGTGCTGTTCAGAACGCAATGCGTCTGGGCGCGAAGGGTATTAAAGTCGAAGTTAGCGGCCGTTTGGGCGGAGCCGAGATCGCACGTACCGAATGGTACCGTGAAGGTCGCGTGCCACTGCACACTCTGCGTGCAGACATTGACTACAACACCTCTGAAGCGCACACCACTTATGGTGTAATCGGCGTTAAGGTATGGATCTTCAAAGGTGAGATCCTGGGTGGTATGGCTGCTGTTGAACAACCGGAACCGGCTGCTCAACCTAAAAAGCAGCAGCGTAAAGGCCGTAAGTAAGGAGAGTCGCTGATGTTACAACCAAAGCGTACGAAATTCCGTAAAGTGCACAAAGGCCGCAACCGTGGTCTGGCGCAGGGTACGGATGTCAGCTTCGGTACTTTCGGTCTGAAAGCTGTTGGCCGTGGTCGTCTGACTGCTCGTCAGATCGAAGCAGCACGTCGTGCTATGACCCGTGCAGTTAAGCGTCAAGGTAAGATCTGGATCCGTGTATTCCCGGACAAACCGATCACCGAGAAGCCGCTTGAAGTGCGTATGGGTAAAGGTAAGGGTAACGTGGAGTATTGGGTTGCCCTGATCCAACCGGGTAAAGTCCTGTATGAAATGGACGGTGTTCCGGAAGAGCTTGCCCGTGAAGCATTCAAGCTGGCAGCAGCAAAACTGCCTATCAAAACCACCTTTGTTACTAAGACGGTGATGTAATGAAAGCAAATGAGCTGCGTGAAAAAAGCGTTGAAGAGCTGAACGCTGAGCTTCTTAACCTGCTGCGTGAGCAATTCAACCTGCGCATGCAGGCAGCATCCGGCCAGCTGCAGCAGACCCATCTGCTGAAGCAAGTGCGTCGTAATGTTGCACGTGTTAAGACTTTACTGACTGAGAAGGCGGCGTAATGACCGATAAAATCCGTACTCTGCAGGGTCGTGTAATTAGTGACAAAATGCAGAAATCTGCAGTAGTTGCTATCGAACGTGTCGTGAAACACCCGATCTACGGTAAGTTCATCAAGCGTACGACTAAGCTGCACATCCATGACGAGAACAACGAATGTGGAATCGGTGACGTGGTAGAAATCCGCGAAACCCGTCCACTGTCTAAGACTAAGTCTTGGGCGCTGGTTCGCGTTGTAGAGAAAGCGGTTCTGTAATAGAATCCGCTTCCTCTAAAAAATAAAATGAACGGCTCGTCTGAGCCGTTCATTTTTTCTACCCATCTGCGAGAACCGGTGTTATAATGCCGCGCCCTCAATTATGGGGCTTTTTAACGACCTGAGGTTTGGGTCCCGAAGTAGTAGTTGACATTAGCGGAGCACTAAAATGATCCAAGAACAGACTATGCTGAACGTCGCCGACAACTCCGGTGCACGTCGCGTAATGTGTATCAAGGTTCTGGGTGGCTCGCACCGTCGCTACGCAGGCGTCGGCGACATCATTAAAGTTACCATCAAGGAAGCAATTCCTCGCGGTAAAGTTAAGAAAGGTGATGTCCTGAAGGCGGTAGTGGTGCGCACCAGGAAGGGTGTTCGTCGCCCGGACGGTTCTGTCATTCGCTTCGATGGTAATGCATGCGTTATTTTAAACAATAACAGCGAGCAGCCTATCGGTACGCGTATTTTTGGGCCGGTAACTCGTGAACTTCGTACTGAAAAGTTCATGAAAATTATCTCTCTGGCACCAGAAGTACTCTAAGGAGCGAGCAATGGCAGCGAAAATCCGTCGTAACGACGAAGTTATCGTGATTACCGGTAAAGACAAAGGTAAACGCGGTAAAGTAAAGAATGTCCTGACTTCTGGTAAGGTCATCGTTGAAGGTATCAACCTGGTTAAGAAACACCAGAAGCCGGTTCCGGCTCTGAACCAACCAGGCGGCATCGTTGAAAAAGAAGCTGCTATTCAGGTTTCTAACGTTGCAATCTTCAATGCGGCAACCGGCAAGGCTGACCGTGTAGGCTTTAGATTCGAAGAAGGCAAAAAAGTCCGTTTCTTCAAGTCTAATAGCGAAACTATCAAGTAATTTGGAGTAGTACGATGGCGAAACTGCATGATTACTACAAAGACGAAGTAGTCCAGAAACTCATGACTGAGTTCGGCTACAATTCTGTCATGCAAGTCCCTCGGGTCGAGAAGATCACCCTGAACATGGGTGTTGGTGAAGCGATCGCTGACAAGAAACTGCTGGATAACGCAGCAGCTGACCTGGCAGCAATCTCCGGTCAAAAACCGTTGATCACCAAAGCACGCAAATCAGTTGCAGGCTTCAAAATCCGTCAGGGCTATCCGATCGGCTGTAAAGTAACTCTGCGCGGCGAGCGCATGTGGGAGTTCTTTGAGCGCCTGATCACTATTGCTGTACCACGTATTCGTGACTTCCGCGGCTTGTCTGCTAAGTCTTTCGATGGTCGCGGTAACTACAGCATGGGCGTTCGTGAGCAGATCATCTTCCCAGAAATCGATTATGACAAAGTCGATCGCGTTCGTGGTTTGGATATTACCATTACCACTACTGCGAAATCTGATGATGAAGGCCGTGCTCTGCTGGCTGCCTTTGACTTCCCGTTCCGCAAGTAAGGTAGGGTTACTTAATGGCTAAGCAATCGATGAAAGCACGCGAAGTAAAGCGTGTGAAATTAGCAGACAAGTTCTTCGCTAAGCGCGCAGAACTGAAAGCGATCATTTCTGATGTGAACGCATCCGACGAAGATCGTTGGGATGCCGTTCTCAAGCTGCAGAGTCTGCCGCGTGATTCCAGCCCTTCCCGTCAGCGTAACCGCTGCCGTCAGACAGGTCGTCCGCACGGTTTCCTGCGGAAGTTTGGGTTGAGCCGTATCAAGGTCCGTGAAGCCGCAATGCGCGGTGAAATCCCGGGTCTGAAAAAGGCTAGCTGGTAATTGTCACCATTTGAATCACGGGAGTAACACAGATGAGCATGCAAGATCCGATCGCGGATATGCTGACCCGTATCCGTAACGGTCAGGCCGCGAACAAAGTTGCGGTCTCTATGCCTTCCTCCAAGCTGAAAGTGGCAATTGCCAACGTGCTGAAGGAAGAAGGCTACATTGAAGATTTTAAAATCGAAGGCGACATCAAGTCTGAGCTGGAAGTTACTTTAAAGTATTTCCAGGGCAAGGCTGTGGTAGAGAGCATTCAGCGTGTTAGCCGTCCAGGTCTGCGCATCTATAAGAAAAAAGATGAGCTGCCAAAAGTAATGGCTGGTCTGGGCATCGCTGTAATCTCTACCTCTAAAGGTGTCATGACTGATCGTGCAGCGCGCCAGGCTGGTCTTGGTGGCGAAATTATCTGCTACGTAGCGTAATCGGAGGATAAAATGTCTCGTGTTGCAAAAGCACCTGTCGTTGTTCCTGCGGGCGTAGAGGTAAAACTCAACGGTCAGGAAGTTTCGATCAAAGGCAAAAACGGCGAGCTGACTCGTACTATCAACAGTGCTGTAGAAGTTAAGCATGCAGACAACGCCCTGACTTTCGCTCCACGCGAAGGCTTCTCGGACGCTTGGGCACAGGCAGGTACTGCTCGTGCGCTGCTGAACGGCATGGTTATCGGTGTTACCGAAGGCTTCACCAAGAAGCTGCAACTGGTTGGTGTTGGTTATCGTGCAGCTGTTAAAGGCAACTCTGTGAGCTTGGCCCTGGGCTTCTCTCACCCTGTTGACCATGCACTGCCGGCCGGCATCACTGCTGAATGTCCAACTCAGACTGAAATCGTGCTGAAAGGCGCTGATAAACAGCTGATTGGTCAGGTTGCAGCGGATCTGCGCGCCTACCGTCGTCCTGAGCCTTACAAAGGCAAGGGTGTTCGTTACGCCGACGAAGTCGTGCGTACCAAAGAGGCTAAGAAGAAGTAAGGTAACACTATGGATAAGAAATCTGCTCGTATCCGTCGTGCGACCCGTGCACGTCGCAAGCTCAAAGAGCTGGGTGCTACTCGCCTGGTGGTACATCGTACCCCGCGTCATATTTACGCACAGGTGATCGCCCCGAACGGTTCCGAAGTTCTGGTTGCTGCTTCTACTGTAGAAAAAGCTATTGCCGAACAACTGAAGTACACCGGTAACAAAGACGCTGCTGCAGCTGTAGGTAAAGCTCTGGCTGAGCGCGCTGTCGAGAAAGGCATTACTAATGTTTCTTTCGACCGTTCCGGGTTCCAATATCATGGTCGTGTCCAGGCACTGGCAGATGCTGCCCGTGAAGCTGGCCTTCAGTTCTAAGGTAGAGGTCTAAGATGTCAAACATCGAGAAACAAGCTGGCGAACTGCAGGAAAAACTGATCGCGGTAAACCGTGTATCTAAAACTGTAAAAGGTGGTCGTATTTTCTCCTTCACCGCACTGACTGTAGTGGGTGATGGTAACGGCCGCGTTGGTTTTGGTTACGGTAAAGCGCGTGAAGTTCCAGCAGCGATCCAGAAAGCGATGGAAAAAGCCCGTCGCAACATGATTAACGTCGCGCTGACTCACGGCACCCTGCAGCACCCTGTTAAAGGTGCTCACACGGGTTCTCGTGTGTTCATGCAGCCAGCTTCTGAAGGTACCGGTATCATCGCCGGCGGTGCAATGCGCGCTGTTTTAGAAGTTGCTGGAGTGCATAACGTTCTGGCTAAAGCGTATGGTTCTACTAACCCGATTAACGTGGTTCGTGCAACTATCGATGGCCTGGGCAATATGAATTCTCCAGAAATGGTCGCTGCCAAGCGTGGTAAATCCGTTGAAGAAATTCTGGGGTAATCACGATGGCTAAGACTATTAAAATTACACAAACCCGCAGTTCAATCGGCCGCCTGCCTAAGCACAAAGCCACTCTGGTTGGCTTGGGTCTGCGTCGTATTGGTCATACCGTTGAGCGTGAAGACACGCCAGCAGTGCGCGGTATGGTTAACGCGATTTCCTACATGCTGAAAGTGGAGGAGTAAGAGATGCGCTTAAACACTCTGTCTCCGGCCGAAGGGTCTAAACACGCTTCTAAGCGTCTGGGTCGTGGTATCGGTTCTGGCCTCGGTAAAACCGGTGGTCGTGGTCACAAAGGTCAGAACTCTCGTTCTGGCGGTGGCGTACGTCGCGGTTTCGAGGGTGGTCAGATGCCTCTGTATCGTCGTCTGCCGAAATTCGGTTTCACCTCTCGCAAAGCAATGGTCACTGCAGAAGTTCGTCTGTCTGACCTGGCGAAAGTTGAAGGCGGTATTGTTGACCTGAATACTCTGAAAGCAGCCAACATCATCGGTGTTCAGATCGAGTTCGCGAAAGTGATTCTGTCTGGTGAAGTTTCTGCACCGGTAACGATTCGTGGTCTGCGTGTCACTAAAGGTGCGCGTGCTGCAATCGAAGCTGCTGGCGGTAAAATCGAGGAATAAGTAGCAGATGGCAAAGCAACCGGGATTAGATTTTCAAAGTGCCAAAGGTGGCTTTGGTGAACTGAAGCGCAGACTTTTGTTTGTTATCGGTGCACTGATTGTCTTCCGTATTGGCTCTTTTATTCCAATCCCTGGTATCGATGCCACTGTACTTGCCAAACTGCTTGAGCAACAGCGTGGCACCATCATTGAAATGTTCAACATGTTCTCTGGTGGTGCTCTCAGTCGTGCCTCAATCTTCGCACTGGGTATTATGCCGTATATTTCGGCCTCTATTATTATCCAGTTGCTGACGGTGGTTCATCCCGCGTTGGCCGAGATTAAGAAAGAGGGTGAAGCTGGTCGTCGTAAGATTAGCCAGTACACTCGCTATGGCACCCTGGTTTTGGCTGTATTCCAGTCGATCGGTATTGCTACCGGTCTGCCGAATATGCCTGGAATGCAAGGCCTGGTAATGAATCCAGGTTTCGCATTCTACTTTACCGCTGTTGTAAGTCTGGTTACCGGGACAATGTTCCTGATGTGGCTGGGCGAACAGATTACTGAACGAGGTATCGGTAACGGTATCTCGATCATTATCTTCGCAGGTATTGTTGCGGGTCTCCCGCCGGCCATTGGCCATACCATCGAGCAAGCGCGGCAAGGTGACCTGCACTTCCTCCTGTTGCTGTTGGTTGCAGTTCTTGTATTTGCAGTGACGTTCTTTGTTATTTTCGTTGAGCGTGGCCAGCGCCGCATTGTGGTCAACTACGCTAAACGTCAGCAAGGTCGTCGTGTATATGCTGCACAGAGCACACATTTACCGTTGAAAGTGAATATGGCGGGTGTAATTCCGGCTATCTTTGCTTCCAGCATTATTCTGTTCCCAGCAACCATCGCGTCATGGTTCGGGGGCGGAACCGGTTGGAACTGGCTGACAACAATTTCGCTGTATTTGCAACCAGGACAGCCGCTTTATGTGCTACTCTATGCGACTGCAATCATCTTCTTCTGTTTCTTCTACACGGCGTTGGTTTTCAACCCACGTGAAACAGCTGATAACTTGAAGAAGTCTGGAGCATTCGTACCGGGAATTCGTCCGGGAGAGCAAACGGCGAAGTATATCGATAAAGTAATGACACGTTTGACCTTAATCGGCGCACTGTACATTACCTTTATCTGCCTGATCCCGGAGTTCATGCGTGATGCCATGAAGGTTCCCTTCTACTTTGGCGGCACATCGCTGCTTATCGTAGTGGTTGTCATCATGGACTTTATGGCTCAAGTGCAAACTCTGATGATGTCGAGTCAGTATGAGTCTGCATTGAAGAAAGCAAACCTGAAAGGCTACGGCCGTTAATTCAGGCGCTTGAGAAGTTACGGAGAGTAAAAATGAAAGTTCGTGCTTCCGTCAAGAAATTATGTCGTAACTGCAAAATCATCCGCCGCGACGGTGTCGTACGTGTGATTTGCAGCGCCGAGCCAAAGCATAAACAGCGCCAAGGCTGATATTGTCACATATTTTTCTTGCAAAGTCGGGTTGAGCTGGCTAGATTAGCCAGCCAATCTTTTGTATGTCGATGCGTTACCATTTGAGTATCCTGAAAACGGGCTTTTCAGCATGGGACTCATTTATTTAATTATAGGAGTGCATAGTGGCCCGTATAGCAGGCATTAACATTCCTGATCAAAAACATACCGTAATCGCATTAACTTCGATCTTCGGTATCGGCAAGACCCGTTCTAAAGCCATCTGCGCTTCAACGGGTATCGCTGAAAATGTTAAGATCAGAGAGCTGTCTGAAGAACAAATTGAACAGCTGCGTGAAGCAGTTGGTAAATTCGTTGTTGAAGGTGATCTGCGCCGTGAAATCACCCTGAGCATCAAGCGTCTGATGGACCTTGGTTGCTATCGTGGTTTACGCCATCGTCGTGGTCTGCCAGTTCGCGGTCAGCGTACTAAGACCAATGCACGTACCCGTAAGGGTCCGCGTAAACCGATCAAGAAATAATCGGGGTGAGTAAATAATGGCAAAGGCACCAGTTCGTGCACGCAAGCGTGTAAGAAAGCAAGTCTCAGATGGCGTGGCTCATGTCCATGCATCTTTTAACAACACCATCGTTACCATCACTGATCGTCAGGGTAACGCACTGGGTTGGGCAACCGCCGGTGGTTCCGGTTTCCGCGGTTCACGTAAATCTACTCCGTTTGCTGCTCAGGTAGCTGCAGAGCGCTGTGCAGAAGCAGTGAAAGATTACGGTATTAAGAATCTGGAAGTTATGGTTAAGGGTCCAGGTCCAGGTCGCGAATCAACAATTCGTGCTCTGAACGCTGCTGGTTTCCGCATCACTAATATTACTGATGTGACTCCAATCCCTCACAACGGTTGTCGTCCGCCGAAAAAACGTCGCGTTTAACGCCCGTTTTTAGGTTAGTTGGAGAAAGAAAATGGCAAGATATTTGGGTCCTAAGCTCAAGCTGAGCCG
Organism: Pantoea sp. Seng; assembly: GCF_009829935.1. Classification (NCBI taxonomy): domain Bacteria; kingdom Pseudomonadati; phylum Pseudomonadota; class Gammaproteobacteria; order Enterobacterales; family Erwiniaceae; genus Pantoea; species Pantoea sp. Seng. The sequence continues at coordinate 13,511 of NZ_SZZV01000034.1, forward strand.
TCGTGAGGGCACCGACTTATTCCTTAAGTCTGGCGTTCGCGCGATCGATACCAAGTGCAAAATTGAACAACCACCTGGCCAGCACGGTGCGCGTAAACCGCGTCTGTCTGACTACGGCGGTCAGTTACGTGAGAAGCAGAAAGTTCGTCGTATGTACGGCGTGCTTGAGCGTCAGTTCCGTAACTACTACAAAGAAGCAGCACGTCTGAAAGGCAACACCGGTGAAAACCTGTTGGCTCTGCTGGAAGGTCGTCTGGATAACGTTGTTTACCGTATGGGCTTTGGTGCCACTCGTGCAGAAGCACGTCAGCTGGTTAGCCATAAATCTATCCTGGTGAACGGTCGCGTTGTTAACATCGCTTCTTATCAGGTATCTCCGAATGATGTCGTTAGCATCCGTGAGAAAGCCAAACAGCAATCTCGCGTGAAGGCCGCTCTGGAGCTGGCTGAGCAGCGTGAAAAGCCAACCTGGCTGGAAGTTGATGCGACTAAGATGGAAGGTGTGTTCAAGCGTATTCCTGAACGTACTGATCTGTCTGCGGACATTAACGAACACCTGATCGTCGAGCTTTACTCTAAGTAAAGCTTAGTACCAAAGAGAGGACACAATGCAGGGTTCTGTGACAGAGTTTCTAAAACCGCGCCTGGTAGATATCGAGCAAGTGAGTTCGACGCACGCCAAGGTGACCCTTGAGCCGTTAGAGCGTGGCTTTGGCCATACTCTTGGCAACGCACTGCGCCGTATTCTGCTTTCTTCCATGCCGGGTTGCGCGGTGACCGAGGTTGAGATCGATGGCGTGCTCCACGAGTACTCCACCAAAGAGGGCGTACAGGAAGATATCCTGGAAATCCTGCTCAATCTGAAAGGGCTGGCGGTAAGAGTTCAGGGTAAAGATGAAGTCATCCTTACTTTGAATAAATCTGGCATTGGCCCTGTGACTGCAGCCGATATCACCCACGACGGTGATGTCGAAATCGTCAAGCCACAGCATGTGATCTGCCATCTGACCGATGAAAACGCATCTATTAGCATGCGTATCAAAGTTCAGCGTGGTCGTGGTTATGTGCCGGCTTCTGCCCGAATTCATTCGGAAGAAGATGAGCGCCCAATCGGCCGTCTGTTGGTTGACGCTTGCTACAGCCCTGTAGACCGTATCGCCTACAATGTTGAAGCAGCGCGTGTAGAACAGCGCACCGACCTGGACAAGCTGGTCATCGAAATGGAAACCAACGGCACAATCGATCCTGAAGAGGCGATTCGTCGTGCGGCTACCATCCTGGCAGAACAACTGGAAGCTTTCGTTGACTTACGTGATGTACGTCAGCCGGAAGTGAAAGAAGAGAAACCAGAATTCGATCCGATCCTGCTGCGCCCTGTTGACGATCTGGAATTGACTGTCCGCTCTGCTAACTGCCTCAAGGCAGAAGCTATCCACTACATCGGTGATCTGGTACAGCGTACCGAGGTTGAGCTGCTTAAAACGCCTAACCTTGGTAAAAAATCTCTTACTGAGATTAAAGATGTGCTCGCTTCACGTGGTTTGTCTCTGGGCATGCGCCTGGAAAACTGGCCACCAGCAAGCATTGCTGATGAATAATCAGATCACAGGTTAAGGTTTCACTGAGAAGGATAAGGTCATGCGCCATCGTAAGAGTGGTCGTCAACTGAACCGCAACAGCAGCCATCGTCAGGCTATGTTCCGCAACATGGCCGGTTCTCTGGTTCGTCACGAGATCATCAAAACGACTCTGCCGAAAGCCAAAGAACTGCGTCGCGTAGTTGAGCCGCTGATTACTCTTGCCAAGACCGACAGCGTAGCTAATCGTCGTCTGGCATTCGCCCGCACTCGTGATAACGAGATCGTGGCAAAACTGTTTAACGAGCTAGGCCCGCGTTTCGCGAGCCGTGCCGGTGGTTACACTCGTATTCTGAAGTGTGGCTTCCGTGCTGGTGACAACGCTCCGATGGCTTACATCGAGCTGGTTGATCGTCCAGAAGCTCAAGCAGAAGCTGCTGCAGAGTAATTTGCAGTAACGTAGAAAACCCGCTTCGGCGGGTTTTTTATTGCCTCCAATTCCCCATCCCCCCATCTTTCGCTATGCTGAACGCTGTTGTAAGTCGTAGAGGTTCATTATGTGGTTAATTGACCAGCTGGTAGAACAGCAGATACGCGCCGCGCAGGAAAAAGGTGAACTGAGTAATCTACCAGGTGAAGGTGCACCTTTACAGCTCGAAGACGAAAGTGGCGTGCCGCCTGAGTTACGTACGGCATATCGATTACTGAAAAACTCAGGTTTTTTACCCCCTGAACTTGAAATGCGCCGCGAAGCTGTGCAACTCAACGATCTTTTACAGCTTTTGGATCCTGACGATCATCAAGCCAGTGAACTCAAAAAAAGATTAACCCTGCTGGAGATGAAGTTACAGCAGGCAGGAATGAGCACAGATTTTTTACGTGGTGAATATGGCGGTGCCATTCGACACCGCATGCTTCAGGAGAAGTAACATGTATAAAATTGGCCAGCTGGCTAAACTTGCTGACGTTACGCCTGACACCATACGTTTTTATGAAAAGCAGCAAATGATGGATCATGAGATTCGCACTGAAGGCGGATTCCGTCTCTATAATGATGATGATCTTCAGCGCTTACGCTTTATCCGCTATGGGCGTCAGCTCGGTTTCAGCCTGGATTCGATCCGCGGTTTATTATCGATCCGTATCGATCCCGAGCACCATACCTGTCAGGAGTCCAAAGCGATCGTGGCCAGGCGTCTGGATGAAGTGAATGGCATGATTGCCGAGTTGCAAACCATTCAGCGCTCATTAGAACGTTTAGCCGCGACCTGTTGCGGGGATCTACATAGCAGTGCCTGCTGTTCTATTCTTGAAGCGCTGGAAAAAGGTGAAGAGCCGCAGGTGGAAATTTGTTGTAGCAAGGATTGAATTTCACGCAGGAAAGCTTATAGTTGCGCCATTATTAACCGGAGGACATTATGAGTCGCTATCAGCATCGCAAAGGCAAGATTAACGATAACGCTTTGGAGGCACTGTTACATGATCCGCTGTTTCGTCAGCGAGTTGAACAGAATCAGAAAGGGAAGGGCAGCTACCGACGTAAAGATAAACATGCGAAGGGGAGAAACTGGGAGTCCAGTGATAAGCAGAAAAGTTTATCACTGGCCTTCTGCTTTACAGACAAAAAAGCCGCCTGCACTTGGCGGCTTTTTTATCACAGTTTATCGCTGTTCTGCTGTTTCAACAGATCGCGAATTTCAGTGAGCAACACTTCTTCGTTGGTTGGTTTTGGCGCTGGTTTTTCAACTTCTTTCTTCTGATACAGCTTGTTCATCAGTTTGATGGCCATAAAGATGGCAAAGGCGACGATGACAAAATCAAAAATGGTTTGAATAAAGTTACCGTATTCCATTACGACAGCAGGTACATCACCCTCGGCCGGTTTTAGGACCCACTTAAACTGTTTAAAATCGACTCCGCCAATCAGTAATCCCAGTGGTGGCATGATGATATTCGCGACCAGTGATGAAACAATCTTGCCGAAAGCGGCACCGATAATCACACCGACTGCCAAATCCACCACGTTCCCACGCATTGCAAAATCACGAAACTCTTTGAATAAACTCATTGTTATCTCCTTGCCTTGGCCAATGGCTAAAGTCTAACAAACCTTTGTGCAATTGCCATGATAACAGCGGATTAAGCAAAATTATCATGGCGGGCAAACGCCCGCGGCGATTTAGAGGAAGAAAGGACTTGGCTGGAAGAGACGTTCAACATCTGGGACAAACTTCTTATCTGTCAGGAACATAATGACATGATCGCCCTGTTCAATACGCACGTTGTCGTTAGCAATGATCACTTCATCGCCACGTACGACAGCGCCAATAATCGTACCCGGCGGTAGTTTGATATCTTCAATTAAACGACCCACTACGCGGGAAGTGGTCTCTTCACCGTGCGCAATAGCTTCAATGGCTTCGGCAATCCCGCGTCGCAGTGAGGAGACGCCAACAATATCTGCCTTGCGCACGTGACCAAGCAGGGCGGAAATGGTGGCCTGCTGCGGAGAGATGGCAATATCGATCACGCTACCCTGAACCAGATCGACATAAGCACGACGCTGGATCAAAACCATGACCTTTTTCGCTCCCATCTTCTTTGCGAGCATGGCCGACATAATGTTGGCTTCGTCGTCATTGGTGACGGCGATGAAAAGATCCACCTGATCAACATGTTCTTCGGCGAGCAACTCCTGATCTGAAGCATCACCATAAAACACCACGGTGTCGTGCAGACGCTCAGCCAGTTCTGCTGCGCGTTGTTGATTACGTTCAATCAACTTCACGCTGTACTGTTTTTCCAACCGCTGGGCCAAACCAAAACCGATGTTGCCGCCGCCGACCAGCATAATGCGCTTGTAGGGTTTCTCAAGGCGCTGCATTTCGCTCATTACCGCACGAATATGCTGGCTCGCGGCAATAAAGAAGACTTCATCACCCGCTTCGACGATCGTGGAACCCTGAGGGCGAATAGGGCGATCCTGACGGAAAATAGCCGCTACGCGTGTATCAATATGCGGCATATGTTCACGCAAAATGGACAACGGGTTACCGACCAGTGGCCCACCGTAATAGGCTTTTACTACTGCAAGGCTCACTTTCCCTTCGGCAAAGTTAACTACCTGCAATGCGCCAGGATACTGAATCAGGCGATAGATGTTGTCGATAACCAACTGTTCCGGTGAAATCAAATGATCGATAGGTACGGCTTCCGGTACAAACAGCTTTTCGGCATCGCGCAAATATTCCGCCGCGCGAATACGGGCAATTCGGTTTGGCGTATTGAAAAGCGAATAGGCAATCTGACAGGCAATCATGTTGGTTTCGTCGGAACTGGTGACAGCAACCAGCATATCGGCATCTTCAGCACCGGCTTCACGCAATATACGTGGATGGGAACCATGGCCGTGCACCACGCGCAGGTCAAATTTGTCCTGCAACGCGCGCAGACGGGTGGCATCCGTATCAACAACAGTGATGTCGTTATTTTCGCCCACCAGGTTTTCAGCAAGTGTGCCGCCAACCTGCCCGGCGCCGAGGATAATAATTTTCATCGTTGAATCGCTCTTGTCAGAATGCGCCGCACTATTTCTTTATCAACTTAGCGTAAAAGAATCCGTCACCGCCATCAACGCTCGGGAAGACTTGCCACCCATTGATTTGGCCTTCGGGCAGCTGCTCAGCGGCGGCATCATCGTGCTCAGCCAGAAAGGCCGCGATCTGCTGATGGTTTTCTTCGGGCAGGATCGAGCAGGTCGCGTAAATCATCGTGCCGCCGGATTTCAAACGTGGCCAAACTGCATTGAGGATTTCGCGCTGCAGTGCAGCCAGTTCAGGGATATCACGATCGCGGCGCAACCATTTGATATCAGGGTGACGTCGAATCACTCCGGTTGCAGAACAAGGTGCATCCAGCAGAATACGGTCAAATTGCTGGTCGCCGCACCACTCTGCAGGTGTCCGGCCATCGCCCTGACGCACTTCGGCTTGCATACCCAGGCGCTGCAGATTTTCATGCACGCGGGTCAAACGTTGTTGATCGATATCTACCGCCAGCACGTTTGCCTGAGGGGCGATTTCCAGAATATGCGTGGTCTTGCCGCCGGGCGCTGCGCAGAGATCGAGAATGGCTTCATTTTTTTGTGGCTCAAGCAGCAGAGCACAGCGCTGTGCAGACAAATCTTGTACTGTCACCCATCCTTGATCGAAGCCCGGTAACTGACTGACAGGAGCAGGGGATTCAAGGCGCAGAGCATCCGGCGCATCGGCGGGGAAGGCTGCTTTATCTTCAGCCTGCAACAGGTTCAGCCACGCATCACGGCTATGGTGCTGGCGATTGACGCGCAACCACATCGGCGGTCGCTGATTATTGGCGTCAACGATCTGCTGCCATTGATCTGGCCAGGCTGTCTGCAAACGCTTAAGCAACCAACCGGGATGCCAGTAGCGCTGTGGGCCTTGATCCACTGCAGCAACCAGTTCCTCTTGCTGACGCTGGAACTGACGCAGTACACCGTTAATCAATCCCTTCAGCGCCGTACGCTTCAGGACTTCTGCACCGGCAACCGTTTCGGCCAGTGCGGCATGTGCTGGCACGCGCGTGTACAGCAACTGATACAACCCAACCATTATCAGGTAATGCAGTACGCGCTGCTTTCCCGTTAACGTGCGCTCCATCAGTTTGCCAATCAGCGCTTCCAGTTGTGGCAGAGTGCGCATTACGCCAAAGCAGAGTTCCTGCAACAGCGCGCCATCTTTATCAGCCAATGTTTTTTGCGCGCCAGGCAGAATGGCACTGAGCGATTCACCTTTATCTACCACGCGTTCAATCAGTTGCGCGGCGAGACTACGCAGGTTAGTTGCTTTTTTCATATTCATTCATCAAACAAAAAAGCCCGGTTAAACCGGGCTGGAGATCAGGCAAGAAGGGTGCCAGTGGCAAACCATTCACGACGCGAATTCAGCAGATCTTGCGCTGACATGGCTTTCTTACCCGCAGGCTGCAGCGAAAGTAGATTGAGTACGCCGTCAGCGGTGGCAATCTGAATGCCATTTTTATCAGCATGGATGACTTCGCCCGGCTGTTTGTTCTGATGAGGTAGAACGCTAGCCTGCCACACTTTGACGGGTTGATCCTCGATCAGGAAGAAACTCACCGGCCAGGGATTGAAGGCACGAATGCAGCGCTCAAGCTGTGCAGCAGAAAGTGACCAATCAAGACGCGCCTCTTCTTTACTCAACTTCTCAGCGTAAGAAACCAGCGCTTCATCCTGCACTTCAGGCTGAGCTTTGCCGCTGGCAAGCAGATCGAGTGTATCCAGCATACCTTGTGGCCCAAGCTCGGCCAGCTTGTCATACAGTGATGCGCTGGTGTCTTCAGGCGTGATAGGACAGGAGAGCTTATGCAGCATGTCACCCGTATCCAGACCCACATCCATCTGCATAATGGTCACGCCGGTTTCGCGGTCGCCAGCCCAGAGCGAACGCTGAATGGGCGCCGCACCGCGCCAGCGTGGCAGGAGTGAACCATGGACATTGATGCAACCGAGTCGCGGCATATCGAGAACCGCCTTCGGCAGAATCAGGCCATAAGCCACCACCACCATGATATCGGCTTGCAGGTCAGCAACCAGTTGCTGATTATCTTCAGGTTTTAGCGATTTTGGCTGGAACACGGGAACATCATGTGCCTGTGCCAACATTTTGACAGGGCCTGGAGTGAGTTTATTACCGCGTCCTGATGGACGGTCGGGCTGAGTAAATACGCCAACTACCTGATGCTCAGAAGCAAGCAGCGCGTCGAGATGACGCGCTGCAAAGTCAGGTGTACCGGCAAAGATAATTTTTAGCGATGCAGACACAGTTTAACCTTCTGTTAGTACTCAGGCTTCGCGTGCGTTCATGCGGGCCAGCTTTTCCAGTTTCTGTTTGATGCGCTGACGCTTCAGCGGCGACAGATAATCGATAAACAGCTTGCCATCCAGATGATCGATTTCATGCTGGATACAAATCGCCAGCAGACCATCCGTTTCCAGCTCAAAGCTCTTACCGTCACGATCCTGCGCACGGACTTTGACCCATTCCGCACGCGGCACAAAGGCACGCTGTTCAGGGATTGAGAGGCAGCCCTCTTCAATACCGGTTTCACCGCTTTTTTCCAGCAGTTCCGGGTTAATCAACACCAGACGTTCGTCTCGATTTTCAGAAACATCGATAACAATGATGCGTTGATGAATGTCGACCTGAGTGGCCGCTAAGCCAATGCCTTCTTCGGCGTACATGGTTTCAAACATGTCATCGACAATGCGCTGAACGTCTGCGTTTACGGTAGCCACCGGCGCAGCGATTTTGCGAAGGCGATCATCAGGGAAATGTAATACCTGCAAAACTGACATAAATATCCAGATCTGTATGCGTTAAAGAAAAGATTACTACCTCATATTGTAGACTTTTTGTGGCCTGATTGACAGCATTGCACCGCATGTGAGCGGGCTTAAGGATGGACGCGTGGAGGGAGTGGAAGGGATACTCCGGCTGGCAAATGTTAAAGGCCTGCGCCGGCATCGCGTAGTGAATCTCGCGCGGAATTTGCAAACCGGTGCTGCCGTCGATGACGAATTACTGCACAGCCATGGTTTGAATGAATTGCAGCGCCAACAGTTTAACGATTATTGCCCACGGCAACTGGCGCGCACGTTACAGTGGTTGGATCAACCTCATCATCATTTAGTCTCCTGCATAGATGCTGATTATCCGGGCCCCCTGGCTGAAATCAGTCAACGCCCCTCATTGCTCTATGTGGCTGGGCAACTCTCCGTTTTACAGTCACAGCAATTAGCTGTGGTGGGCAGTCGGCACTGTTCCCACTATGGCAAAGAGTGGGGCACATGGTTTACACAGCAACTTGCACTCAGTGGGTTGACCATCACTAGCGGGCTGGCTCGCGGTATTGATGGCGTTGCACACCGTGCAGCCTTGGACGCAAGTGGAAAAACAATCGCAGTGCTGGGCAGCGGCTTGCAACATATCTACCCCAAAAGCCATCAGTCGCTGGCGCAGGCGATCATGGATAACGAAGGGGCTTTACTCTCTGAATTTCCTCTTGATATGGCGCCACATGCGGTGAATTTTCCGCGCCGTAACCGCATCATCAGTGGGTTAAGTCAGGGAGTGCTGGTCGTTGAGGCTTCACTGAAAAGCGGTTCGCTGGTCACTGCTCGCTGCGCGCTGGAACAAAACCGCAATGTTTATGCATTACCCGGAGCATTGGGTAATGATGGCAGTGAAGGTACGCATTGGTTGATTCAGCAGGGGGCACTGTTGGTTGCCCATCCAAATAACATCCTTGAAGATTTGCATTCCACATTGCAATGGCTGCCGGCAACCACTTCAGAAACAATATATTCACAAGACAGTGACGATGTTCCATTGCCATTTGCAAGCGTGTTGGCTAACGTAGGTGATGAGGTTACACCTGTTGACGTCGTCGCTGAACGTGCCGGCCAACCTGTGCCAGTTATCGCAGCCCAGTTGCTGGAGCTGGAGTTAGCAGGATGGATCGCAGCTGTACCCGGCGGCTATGTCCGATTGAGGAGGGCATGCCATGTTCGACGTACTTATGTACTTGTTTGAGACCTATATCCACAACGAAGCTGAAATGCGTGTTGACCAGGATAAATTGACCGATGATTTGGCCGATGCGGGTTTTCATCGTGAAGATATCTACAATGCGTTGAATTGGCTTGAACGTTTAGCGGACTATCAGGATGGTCTGGTGGCGCCTGTACAATTGGCCGCAGATCCGCTCTCAATGCGAATTTATACGGACGAGGAATGCCAGCGTCTTGATGCTGATTGTCGCGGTTTTATTTTGTTCCTGGAACAAGTTCAGGTGCTGAATATGGAAACGCGCGAGATGGTCATCGAACGGGTCACGGCTCTTGATACTCAGGAATTTGATCTTGAAGATCTCAAATGGGTGGTGCTGATGGTGCTGTTTAACATCCCTGGATGTGAAAACGCTTATCAGCAGATGGAAGAACTGTTATTCGACGTCAATGAAGGTATGCTGCATTAATTTGCGATTAATGCATCCGGAAATATGAGTAAATCAGCACTATTTTCTGTGCGTAAACACGATCCCTGCCCCGCTTGCGGGGCAGATTTAGTGATACGCAGTGGTAAACACGGCCCGTTTCTTGGCTGTGTGAATTATCCAACCTGTGATTATGTTCGTCCCCTGAAAAATCAGGTTGATGGACATATCGTTAAAGTGCTGGAAGGGCACGCGTGTCCTCAGTGCGGCGCAGATAAAGTTCTGCGTCAGGGGCGATTTGGGATGTTTGTTGGTTGTAGCCACTATCCGGAATGTGATTACACAGAAACTATCGATAAGCCCGACGAGACCGCGATTGCCTGTCCCCAATGTCAGAACGGAAAGCTGGTTCAGCGCCGTTCGCGCTATGGCAAAACCTTTCACTCCTGCGACCGTTACCCCGATTGCCAATTTGCAATCAATGCAACGCCTGTTGAAGGTATCTGCCCGCATTGCCAGTTTCCCTTATTAATAGAGAAGAAAACCGCACAAGGCATGAAGCGCTTATGCGCCAGCAAACGCTGTGGCAAGCTCATCGCCCAGGACGAAGAACGATCATGAAGCAAAAAGCGTATGTCCCCGGAAGTCTCGAATTTTGCATCGAGCAACTACAACAGCAGGCCGTTATTGCCTATCCAACCGAAGCGGTGTTTGGTTTAGGTTGCGATCCCGATAGCGAAAGCGCCGTCATGGCCTTACTGGCGCTCAAACAGCGTCCGGTTGAGAAAGGGCTTATCCTGATTGCAGCAGATTATGCGCAACTGGAACCCTACATTGCTGATCGCGAACTCACGGTGCTACAGCGTGAGCGCATGTTTGCTAGCTGGCCAGGGCCGGTGACTTATGTTGTTCCGACAACACCGCATACGCCACGCTGGCTAACAGGACGTTTCGATTCGCTGGCTATCCGCGTTAGCGATCATCCGGATGTGCAGGCACTTTGCCGTGGCTTCGGCAAACCATTGGTGTCTACCAGCGCCAATCTCTCCGGCGAGGCGCCGTGCCGCAATGCTGATGAAGTTGCACAGCAATTCGGTGCTCAATTCCCCGTGTTGCATGCTGCAACGGGCGGGCGGCTAAATCCTTCTGAAATTCGCGACGTTATCAGCGGCGAACTTATTCGTCAGGGTTAATTTATGGAACACTTCGCCGTTTTTGGTCATCCCATTGCACACAGTAAGTCACCTTTCATTCATAGTCTCTTTCCCGAGCAGACAGGAATCGCGCACTCTTATGGCCGGGTTTGTGCACCGCTGGAGGGGTTTCCTCAGTCAATTAGCGACTTTTTTACTGTCGGTGGAAAAGGTGCAAATGTCACACTGCCGTTTAAACAACAGGCGTGGGAACTGGCCGATGAACTCAGTGAACGTGCAGCCTTATCTGGGGCGGTTAACACATTAAAGAAAAAGGCAGATGGCTCGATCTTTGGTGATAATACCGATGGGATTGGCCTGCTAAGCGATCTGGAACGATTGAATTTGATCCGTTCTGGTGACCGCATTTTACTGGTGGGAGCCGGTGGTGCGGCTCGTGGTGTGATCCTTCCCCTGCTTTCTTTTGGATGTTCAGTGGTAGTGGTCAACCGAACGGTTGCCCGTGCTGAAGAATTGGCAAATATCTTCCAGCATAGTGGGGATATCCAGGCGAGCAGCTTTGCTGAGCTCTCCGGCCAGGCATTTGATCTGATCATCAATGCAACTTCCAGTGGCGTTGAGGGTAAAGTGCCGCCGTTGCCAGACTCATTGATCACCCCGCAAACACGCTGCTACGACATGTTCTATCAGCAAGGGCTGACGCCATTTTTGTTGTGGTGTCAGCAGCACGGTGCGGGTCAGCTGGCAGATGGATTGGGCATGCTGGTGGGGCAGGCGGCACATGCTTTCCAATTGTGGCATGGCGTGATGCCAGAAATTACCCCCGTTATTGCCCAATTAAAGCAGGCCATGAAGGAGTGAATCAGGCGATCCATTTTCCCGATCGTGAAAGTTGGGACGAGGAACGAGGAGCGATCGTTTTTCCGGTGTTGGTGCAAGGAATGGGGTTAACTTGTGCCATCAAGCCCGACGCATTACAGGATCGATTCGGAACGGGTGCAGCGATGGCGCTGTTTAGCGCGCATCGCTGGGATTTGGAAGAAGAAGCGGAAGCGCTTATCCGGCAGGATGAGATCGATGATCAAGGTTGGATCTGGCTCTCCTGAGCGAGGTATTCATCTTTCCAGCCAACATAATTGCTCGATGAATAGAGCAGACCTGCGATTTCCGCCTCACTCAATGGGCGGATTTGTTTCACCGGGCTGCCTAAATAGAGATAGCCGCTCTCCAGTCTTTTACCCGGCGGAACCAGACTACCCGCTCCGATCATGACATCCTCTTCAACAAACACGCCATCCAGCAAAATCGATCCCATTCCAACCAGCACGCGATCGCTGATATGACAGCCGTGCAGCATTGCTTTATGGCCTACAGTCACGTCTTCACCAATCACTAAAGGGTGCCCTTCCGGGTTGCTGGTGGATTTATGCGTGACGTGCAAAACGCTGCCGTCCTGAATATTGCTTCTTTTACCTATCACGACTTTGTTCACATCACCGCGGATAGCAACCAGTGGCCAGATGCTGACATCGTCGGCGAGCTGCACTTCACCCACCACTACGCTACTGCGATCGATCATTACGCGATCGCCGATTTCTGGAAAATGGTTCTTATAAGGTCGTAGGGCTACAGACATGATCTTTCTCCTTTTGCACTTTATACCCCTAGCCTGCGGCTTATCAGGCTGGCAAACAAGATGAATTTTGAGCGGATCGCTCGCGATCTCAGCGAAAAGATTGAAAACTCGCCAGTCGATTAAAAAGATCGAAAAAAGGGGTTGTGCAAAAAAATCGGATCCCTATAATGCGCCACCACTGAGACGGCAAAGCGGCAACGCAGGCGGCTCAGCAGGGAGTGAAGAAATTCATCCCGCCGGAGAAAAACGCTGAAAAAAGTGTTTGACTCTGAAGGAGGAAAGCGTAATATACGCCACCTCGCAACAGCAGCTTAAGGCGCTGATTGCACCGCTCTTTAACAATTTATCAGACAATCTGTGTGGGCACTCGCAGGATTGATATCAGCGTCTCCGGACGTAAAAAATATCAAGTCTCACGAGTGAACACATAATGAAATTCATTATGACGTTTTACAGATGAGCATCGCTGCACTTGTTGCAGCAAATCAAACTTTAAATTGAAGAGTTTGATC
>NZ_SZZV01000035.1:0-22253 GCF_009829935.1 Pantoea sp. Seng
GGATTGCCTGCCCCCCTGCGCCCCCAGCCTGCTCATAAACTTTCGTGCGTTTTGTTAAAGGCACTTTCATTCCCATAAGCTTCAGTGTGTTTGTCACCAAGCTTATTTCTGTCCATAAGATTGAATTTGTGATGCTAATGAGAGCATCAGCCGACTCATAAACTTCAACCAGTAAGAACTCACATCGGCTCACAAACTTGAATGCGAGTTGAAAAATACCGCACAAGTGTTAGTGGCCGTAGCACCTCTGATGCTGCAAGGGCTATCCGCAACGCTGAAGCTTTTACGTTGGGCCGGGAGATCCACGCAGGGATGCGTGGATCAGTTCGGGGCCGACCAGGGATGGTCGATCCCCGAACGTTCCGTCGGCACGACGTGGAAGCCGAGGGCACCGCGTCAGCGGCGCGAGGACTGCCCGGCAGCAGCAGAGGTGCTACGGCCCGCACCCACACGCATTCAGCAGTTAAGCAGTTAAGCAGTTAAGCAGTTAAGCAGTTAAGCAGTTAAGCAGTTAAGCAGTTAAGCAGTTAAGCAGTTAAGCAGTTAAGCAGTTCGGCATCACTTATGAACACTCAGCAAACACCGTTCTTCATCACCTCAACCGCCCGGGCGATTTCCGGTGCCAGCCAGCGATCTTCCTGCCAGTTCGCCACCTCTGCCCGCAAACGGCGCAACGCCTGTTTCGTCCCTTCCGCCAACTCCGCCTCGCCATGGAAATCCAGCGCCTGCGCCGCCAGCAGGTACTCAATCGCCAGAATCTGCCACACATTCCCCACCAGCTTCAGCAGTTTCAACGCAGCTCCCGTACCTAAGCTAAGATGATCCTCCTGCAAACCCGAGGTCACGTAATTATCCAGCACCGCCGGTTGCGCCAACTGACGGTTCTCCGCACACAACGACGCCGCCACGTACTGCGCAATCATCATGCCGGAATTCACGCCCGGCTGCGCCACCAGGAACGCCGGTAAACCGCTGACCAGTGGATTCACTAAACGATCCAGACGTCGCTCCGCAATGCTGCCAACCTCCGCCATGGCAATGGCCAACACATCAGCCGCCATCGCCACCGATTCACCGTGCGGATTGGCCTGCGACACCACACGCCAATTATCCACGGTGCCGAGTAGCAACGGATTATCGGTACAGGCATTCAACTCGGTATTCACCTGTCGCGCCGCGTGATCAAACTGATCGCGGCTGGCACCGTGTACCTGTGGCATCGAACGCAAACTCAGTGCATCCTGGGTTCGCACACCCACGCTTTTAGCCAGCAGCGGGCTGTCGCTCAGCAACTGACGCAAACGCAGGCCACTCACTTGCATGCCAGGACTGGCTTTCAGCGCAATCACTTCGGCATCAAACGCCACTAACTGCCCGCGCAGCGCCTCAAAACTCATCGCGCCAGTCACGTCAGCCCAATCCAACAGCCGCGCCGCATCATCCAGCGCCAGACACGACAACCCGGTCATGCACGGCGTGCCGTTCACCAGGCTCAAACCCTCTTTCGCGCCAGGTCGATAAGGCGTTAATCCAGCCTGCGCCAGCGCTTGCTCTGCAGACACGATCTGTTGCTGATACTCAACATCGCCCACGCCAATTAGCGCGAGTCCGATATGCGCCATATGGCTGAGATAGCCCACTGAACCTTGCGACGGCACCTGCGGCGTAATCTGATGATTCAGCAGCGCCAGCAAATGCTGCACCAGTGCCACGGAGACGCCCGATTTGCCATGGCTATAGTTCGCAATCGCCGCACACAGAATGGCACGCACCTGTTCACGCGCCAGTAATGGGCCCACGCCACAAGCGTGACTCAATAGCGTATTACGTGACAACTGGCTGAGCTGCTCTTCCGGCAAAGTGATATTGCACAGCGCCCCCAGACCGGTATTGATGCCATAAGCGATATGCCCGCTGGCCACAATCTGCTCGACAATCTCACGCCCCTGAGCAATACGCTGCCAGGCGCTGGCGCTTAACGTCAGTTCGGCATTGTGCCGTGCCACCTGCACCACATCCTGCCAGGAAAGCGTTTCATCGCCCCACACTAATGTCATGCTGGTTGCTCCGTGTGATGGCTCTGATGGCTGGAGATAAACTGCTTAAAGCGCTGCGAGCCTTGTGCGCCAAACATCTCTTCCGGCGTCCCCTGACAATCAATGGTCCCCTGATGCATAAACACCACCCGGTTGGAAACGTTACGCGCAAAGCCCATTTCGTGCGTCACCACCAACATGGTGCGCCCCTCTTCCGCCAGGCTGCGCATTACTTTCAATACTTCGCCCACCAGCTCGGGATCAAGTGCTGAGGTTGGCTCATCAAACAGCATCACTTCCGGGTCCATCGCCAGCGCGCGGGCAATCGCCACACGCTGCTGCTGGCCGCCGGAAAGCTGTGCCGGATAAAAATCTTTGCGATTCAACAGGCCAACGCGATCCAGCAACTGCTCCGCCTGGGCAATGCAGCTTTTCTTATCGCGCTTCAGAACATAGTGCGGCCCTTCAATCACGTTTTGCAGCACCGTCATATGCGACCACAGGTTAAAACTCTGGAACACCATGCCCAGACGCGAACGCAGGCGCTCAATCTGTTTGGGATTGGCCGCCAGCTGATGACCACGCGCATGGCGCTTCATCTCAATGGTTTCACCACCGACGCTCACCACGCCAGCATCTGGCGTTTCCAGCAGGTTGATACAGCGCAATAAGGTACTTTTACCCGAGCCGCTGGCGCCGAGAATTGAGATGACATCGCCTTGATGCGCCTGCAGCGAAATGCCTTTCAGTACTTCCATTGCGCCAAAGGATTTATGGATATCGGTGGCGCTTAAGGTTACGGGGGATGTGGATTGCATATCACTCTCCGGCAAGCGGTTTAACGGCGGGTAACGGCTTTTTTTCAACGCGATGCACCGGGGTTAAACGGCGTTCTAACAACGCGTAAAGCTGGACGATAATAAAGTTGAGGATCAGATAAATGGCGGCGGCGCAGATAAACACTTCCATGGTGCGATAGGTACGCTGAATGATCTGCTGCGCCACACCAGTGACATCCCACACAGTAACCAGACTGGCCAGCGCCGTGGACTTCACCAGCAGGATCGCTTCGGTGGAATACGCGGGCAATGCATAACGCAGCATGATGGGCGCGATGATGCGACGCAGCAGTAGCCAGCGCGACATGCCGCAGGCCAGCCCTGCTTCGACTTGCCCCGGCGGCACCGCCAGTAGGGCACCACGCAGGATTTCAGCGGTATAAGCCGCGGTACACAGTGACAGCGCCAGCACGGCGCAGGTAAAGGGCTCGCGCAGGAATGGCCAGACAAAACTATGACGGATCACGCCAAACTGCCCCAATCCGTAATAGATCAGGAACAGCTGGATCAGCAGCGGTGAGCCGCGAAACACCAGAATGTAGCCGCGCGCAAAGCCGCTCAGCACCCGCCAGCGGCTCATGCGCAGTGACAGAATGCCGATAGCGAAAATGCCACCGCAGAGAAAGGCACTGATAAACAGGCCGAGCGTCACCGGCAGCGCGGCGCTCAGCTTGAGAAAGGTATCGGTCAGAAAGGCGAAGTCAATCATACTGCTGCTCCTTAATGCTGTGCCGCAGTGCGACTTTGCCACGCGCGTCCAAGGCGAGACTCTGCCCGGCGGAACGCATGATTAGACAGCAGCGTCAGCACCAGATAGCAGCCACCGCCAATCAGATAGAAAGTGAAGTAATCGCGCGTGGATCCCGCCGCCACCTGGCTGGCACGCATCAGCTCGACGATGCCGGTCACCGACACCAGCGCCGAATCTTTCAGGCTCATCTGCCAGACATTCGACATGCCCGGCAGCGCATAGCGCACAATCTGCGGCAGCAAAATGCGCTGGGCAATACGCCAGCGCGGCATGCCGATCGCTACCGCCGCTTCCACTTCACCTTTGGCCAGCGCCAGACGCGCCGCGCGATACACCTCACCTTGATAGGATCCAGAGATGAGCCCGATAGCCAGTGCACCAATCAGGAACGGCGGCGCTTCGATAAAACCATCTGCACCGAACATCTGTCCGACGAGGGTGATCAAGCCCGATCCGCCAAAATAGAACAGGTAGATCACCAGCAGTTCCGGGATGCCGCGAAACACCGTGGAATAGGCTTCACCCAACCAGCGAACCCAGCGCTGCGGCGACAGTTTCGCTGCCGCCACGCCGGAACCGACCACCGCGCCAATCATCAACACCGCCAGTGACAGCAGCAGCGTGGTGAAGGCAGCCCCCAAAATCAGGCGGCCCCAGCCATCAGCACCAAAACTCAGCAGGCTCATCATCTTTCACCTCACTTACGGGGTTACGTCAGTTTTAAACCACTTCTCACTCAGCTTTTTCACGGTGCCATCGGCCAGCGCGGCCTTGATAGCCTCGTCGAGTTTGGCTTTCAGATCGTTGTCAGCCATGCGCACGCCCATCGCCTCGCCCTCACCCCAAATCGGGCCACCCAACTGCGGGCCACTGAAGGTCAGGTTGCTGTTCTCTTTGCGCGCCAGCATCGATTGCGCGAAGGTCACATCGTCGAATACTGCATCAATACGCCCCGCCTGAAGATCGAGAATCGCATCTGCTGAGGAAGTGTATTCGCGCACGTCGGCGACATCTTTGAAGTACTTATCAATAAAGGGCGTGTAAACCGTGCCGGACGCGATACCAATCGTTTTGCCTTTTAACGCCGCTTTCAGTGGCGCAATCGCGGTGTTGATCTCTTTCTCATCGTCATGCAGCTTGATGATGTTGTGATCGGCCGGCATCAGCGGACTGTCTTTGGTGGTGATAAAGGTGGCGGGAGTCGACGCGTAAGGCACGGTGAAATTGACCACTTTTTTGCGGTCCGGCGTGATGACGATCGCATCCATGATCACGTCATATTTGCCAGCATTCAGTCCGGCGATCATGCCGTCCCAGTTTTGCACCACCAGCTTGCACTGGATGCCCATGCGCTTACACAAGTCTTCCATCAGTTCAGGTTCAAAGCCGCCTAACTTGCCGCCCGGCAGCGTCAGGTTCCAGGGTTCATAGCTGCCTTCGGTAGCGATGGTGATCGATTTCCACTCTTTGGCCTGTACAGCAACACCGCTGATCATCAGGCTGGCAAACAGGGTCGTGAGGCAAAAACGGCGAATCGGGGCACGGTGCGTCATGCGGCTTCTCCTGGTCATTAATCGAATTGGCTGTCTCTGTTAGCTGATACAGCGCAGATGACATTTCATGTATATACAAGTTAGCTTGCGGCAGATCATTGTCGGCATAAGCTTTTTGTGAGCCAGCCAGAATAAAAAGTGATAATTACCACGTGGTCTTTACTTGTACATACAACCTAGCAAGCAGTGTGCCAAATCGGCAGAGGCGGTGGAATCAGGGAATGGTCACGGCACGGACGTATTGATGCACATTTTTGGGGCGCGATTGCACTTTTATGGGGATAACGGAGTTTGAGAGGGAACGAGATGGGTCTGGTGCGTTGTCTGAGCCCGCACTTCCCTACCAATAAAAAAGGCAGCCACCTTTCAAAGGTGACTGCCTGGTAAAAAATTTGCCCTGGCGGGCATGACGACTCGGGCGATTAGAGAGGTTTTCCAGCCTGTAAATAAGCCTGCATCATCGGTTTTAACACTTTTTGCAGCTGTGACGCGCGATCCTGTTGCCAGGCAAACGGCGGGGTTTCATCCATGTAATTAAGCTGTGCCAGCTCGAGCTGTACGGCCTGTACGCCCTGCTGCGGCTGACCGTAAGCACGCGTGATATAACCGCCTTTGAAACGACCATTAACCACCCAGCTGTAATCGCTTTGCGCGACACAAACCTCTTTAATCGCTTCGATCACCGCTGTCGAGCAACTCTCACCACTGTTAGTGCCAATGTTGATATCCGGCAACTGACCATCAAACAAGCGCGGAATCACCGAAGCAATGGAGTGGGCGTCAAACAGCAGTGCATAACCGTGTTCAGCTTTCAATCGCGCCAGCTCTTGCTGGATCTGCTGGTGATACGGCTGCCAGATATTATCGAGATAACCCTGACGCGCGGCGGCGCTGGGGGTTTTCCCCTCGGCGAAGGTCGGCGTGCCGTCAAACAGCGTCTCAGGATAGAGTCCGGTGGTGGCGGTGGTGTACAGCGGCTGGTTATCCGGCGGACGATTCAGGTCGATGACAAAACGTGAGTAGTGGCCAACCAGCACGCTGGCCCCTAAATCGCGCACAAAATCGTACAGCAGCGGAATGTGCCAGTCGGTATCTGGCAAACCGCGTGCCGCGTCGCTTAATCCTGCATCCACTTCAGGCGTTAACTGGGTGCCCGCATGCGGGATGCTGACCAGCAGCGGCAGCTTACCGGCGGTGAAATGAAAAGGTGTCATTGCGCTTCTCCACGATAGATAACCTGGCACGGCAATTCGCCGCCCAACCAGTAAACCAGTTCTGCCGGACGCGCCAGCGGCCAGTGCACAAAGTTTGCCACCTTGCCGGCCTCAAGCGAACCGTGCGAATGCTGTAATCCCAGCGCTTTCGCGCCCCACAGGGTCACACCCGCCAGCGCTTCTTCCGGGGTCATGCCAAATAGCGTGCAGCCCATATTGAGCATCAGACGCAGCGACAGCGCCGGAGAAGTACCGGGATTGGCATCGCTGGCCAGCGCCATTGGCACGCCGTGTTTGCGGAACAGATCCACTGGTGGGCGTTGGGTCTCGCGCAGTAGATAGAACGCGCCCGGCAGCAACACCGCAACGGTGCCGTGTTGCGCCATCGCTTGCGCATCGGCTTCGGTGGCGTATTCGAGATGATCGGCTGACAAAGCGCCGTATTCAGCCGCCAGCGTGGCGCCGCCCAGTGCAGAAAGCTGTTCAGCGTGCAGTTTAACCGGCATCCCCAGCGCTTTGGCTTGATCAAACACCGCGCTAACCTGCTCAGGGGAGAAGGCCAGATGTTCGCAGAAGGCATCGACGGCATCCGCCAGCCCTTCCGCCTTCACCTGAGGTAACAGGCGATTGCAGATGATATCGATCCAGCCTTGTGGGTTTTCTTTAAACTCGGGCGGGAAACCGTGCGCGGCCAGGCAAGTGGAGAGCACATCGGCGGGCACCGTTTCCGCCAGTTCGCGGATGGCGCGCAGCATGGTCAGTTCGCTGGTTTCATCGAGGCCATAACCCGATTTAATCTCCACCGTGGTGACACCTTCTGCCAGCAATCGATCCAGACGCCAGCGCGCGCTTGCCACCAACTCCTGCCGTGATGCCGCGCGCGTAGCACGCACCGTGGAGAGAATACCGCCGCCCTGCGCTGCGATCTCGGCATAGCTGACGCCGTTCAGACGCTGTTCGAACTCCTGGCTGCGATCGCCGCCAAACACCAGATGCGTATGGCAATCGACCAGACCCGGCGTGATGATGCCACCGTCAAATTGCTGCTGCGTACGCGCGGCAAAATCCTGCAGTTCACTACGCGGTCCTACCCAAATCAGCTCGCCGTTATCCACCGCCAGTGCGCCGTCGGCAATCAGGTTATAGTGCCCGTCTCGCATGGTGACGATATCGGCCCCCAGCCACAGGCTGTCGATCTGCTTCGCTTCTGCCATCCCACTCCCCTTCACGTCTGACGATTTACAGTGCGTCTCAAAGTATGTATAAGTATATACAACTTTCCGCCCTTAAGGATCAACCATGGCCGTTTTTTTTGCCCCACGCGCGCTGCTGGCCGACGGCTGGCATGAAGACGTATTGATTACCACTGACGCATCCGGACAGATTGCTAAACTTACCCCTAACAGCACGCCAGGCAGCGCCACTCGCCTTGCTGGCCCGGTGATCCCTGCTATCGCTAACCTGCATTCGCACGCCTTCCAGCGCGCCATGGCCGGGCTGGCTGAAGTGGCGGGCGATCCGCAGGACAGCTTCTGGACCTGGCGCGATCTGATGTACCGCATGGTGCAGCGCCTGTCGCCTGAGCAGGTCGGCGATATCGCCACCCATCTCTACATCGATATGCTGAAAGGCGGCTATAGCCAGGTGGCGGAATTCCACTACTTGCATCACGATGCGCAGGGCAAACCCTATGCCGATGACGCGATGCTGCTCAACCTGATTGCCGCCGCCGAGACGGCCGGGATCGGTCAGACGTTGCTGCCGGTGCTTTACAGCTTCAGCGGATTTGGATCGCAACCCGCCAGCGATGGCCAGCGCCGTTTCATCCAGCAGACCGATGCTTATCTGCAACAACAGCAACGCGCAGCGCAATGGAGCGCCAATAAACCGCTGCTTAATCATGGCATCTGTTTCCACTCGCTGCGCGCGGTGAATGAAACCCAGATGCGTGAAGTGCTGGCCGCCAGCGCTGGTGATGTGCCGGTGCATATTCATGTGGCGGAGCAGGAAAAAGAGGTGAATGACAGTCTGGCGTGGAGCGGTGAACGTCCGGTGGACTGGCTCTACAATCGCTTCGAGGTAGATCAGCGCTGGTGCCTGATTCATGCCACCCATCTGGACGACAGCGAAATCCAACGCATGGCGGCCAGCGGTGCGATTGCCGGACTCTGTCCGACCACCGAAGCCAATCTTGGCGACGGCATCTTCCCGGCGGTGGAATACATTGCCCAGGGTGGACGCTGGGGCATTGGCTCGGACAGCCATGTATCGCTCAGCGCGCAGGAAGAGCTGCGCTGGCTGGAGTACGGTCAGCGCCTGCGCGATCGTCGTCGCAACCGAATCACCCTGCCCCATCAGCCTTCTGTGGGCGATCTGCTGTGGCAGCAGGCGGCACAAGGCGGTGCGCAGGCGTGCGCCATCAACACCGGTGAACTGGCGGTGGGCAAACGCGCCGACTGGCTGGTGCTGGAAAACGATGCCTTCCTGGGCAGCGTGAGTTCAGCATCACTTCTTAACCGCTGGCTGTTTGGCGGTAGCCAGAGCCAGATCCGCGATGTGTTTGTTGCCGGTAATCAGGTGATCAGCGAGGGCCATCATCCCGCTGAAGAAGCCGCAGCCGCGCGCTTCGCCCAGGCCATGAGTGCACTGCAATGAGAACGTATTTCGACTACAGCCAGCTGCCCGTGAGCCGCTGGCGCAACGGCGGCGGCGAAACGCGTGAAATCGTCAGCTTTCCGCCCGGTGAGGCAGAGTTTGGCTGGCGCGCCAGTATTGCCACCATCGATGCTGACGGACCTTTCTCGCCGTTCCCCGGTATCGATCGTGTGATCACGCTGCTGAATGGCGATAGCGTGGTGCTGCGCAGCGAGAACGTCGAGCACGCGTTGTTGCCGCGTCAGCCGTGGGCGTTTCCTGGCGAATGGTCGATCGACGCCCAGATTAACGGCAGCTGTCAGGATTTCAATATCATGACGCGCCGCGACAGTTGGCAGGCACAGGTGGAGGTTGTGCACCACGCCGCTACCAGCCAACACGGTGTCGCGTGGGTATTATCCGGCGAATGGCAGAGTACGGACGGCAAACGCGTCACGGTTAATCAGGGAATGTGGTGGCTGGATGAAGAGACGCAGCTGGCACCGCGAACCTCAGATGCCAGCCTGCTGTTTGTGGTGCTTAGCCGTGTCCTCTGAAACGCCCCAGTAACTTATAGCGCGAGCCTGGATAGAGCAGGCGCGCGTAAGTCACAATCTTGTTGTCGCTCCAGGTCTGACGACGAATCAACAAGCAGGGTTCGTGCTCATCCAGCGCCAGATGTTTACGCTGGCGCAAATCGGGCAGGACCGCTTCCACAATATGCTCACCGGCGGTCAACGGCGCCACACGCATCAAATAGGTGTAGGGCGTCAGTTGATGATAATCCTGACTGAGGTAATCCGGCGCCACCAGCGGGTTGACCAGACGATCTTCCAGTTGCACCGGCATATCGTTTTCGTAGTGCACAATCAACGAATGATACAGCGTCTGCCCGGTGGATAAGCCCAACACAGCGGCCTGCTCCGGATCGGCCTTCATCTGCCCAATCGACAAAATTTTGCAGCTATGGCGATGACCACGCTGGGCAATTTCATCGGCTATGTTATGCACTTCCAGCATCGCGGTGTAACCCTTCATCTCCGCGACAAAGGTGCCCACACCCTGCATACGCACCAGGAACCCTTCACTGGTGAGTTCACGCAGTGCGCGGTTAATGGTCATGCGGCTCACGCCCAGCTCGTTAACCAGCTCACTTTCGGACGGTACGCGCTGATTCGCTTTCCAGTGACCTTCACGGATCTGGCTGACGATCGCCTGTTTCACGCGCTGATAAATCGGTGCTGGCTCATCGCCCATCGCTGCGGCCAGCTGCGCTATTGCCGTTTGCTCCGCCATATCCTGTTCCTTTTCCGAATAATGCCCAAAGTTTACTGTCTCAGCACGTAAATGTATATACATCCAATTGTGCAGACAGCCCGTTAACAGTGCAGCGTTCTCCCTGTTTCGGTGCAATGCAGCTGCGGCTGGATGACACATCCCGCATTGCGGCGCATTTCACAGAATCCAATCAATCTGGCACAGCACTTGCTACTTGTATAGACAAGATTAGACACTTATGCTTCACTCAGCTCATTCAATGGTGCTACCCCATGCCACATCGTAAACCCAGGGCTTACAGGTAGCACCCGATCACTTGTATAGACAGGAGTAGACTATGTCAGGTTCGGTTCAGGAAATTCGCCTCGTTCCCGGTGAAGTGGACCTCGCGACCTTGCGGGCGATTTATCAAAGCAAGGTGAAGCTCACGTTAGCGGATGACGCTCGTGCGGCCATCGATCGCGCGAATGAAACCGTCGATGCCATCGTGGCATCAGGCAAAGTGGTGTACGGCATCAATACCGGCTTCGGCAAACTGGCCCAGACACAGATTCCTGCTGAGCGTCTGGCAGAGTTGCAGCGCAATCTGGTGCTGTCGCACAGCGTGGGTTTGGGCAACTTACTGCCCGATAACGTCACGCGTTTAGTGGTCGCCACTAAAATTATCAGCCTGGCACGTGGTCACTCCGGCGTACGTATCCAGTTAATCGAAGCCCTGCTGGCGCTGTTTAATGCCGGTGTGATGCCGTGTATCCCGGAAAAAGGTTCGGTTGGCGCATCCGGCGATTTAGCACCGCTGGCCCATCTGTCACTGATGTTGCTGGGCGAGGGCCAGGTACGCGTTGACGGAGGACTGATTCCTGCCACCGAAGGGCTGGCACGCGTCGGCCTGCAGCCGATTGTGCTGGGACCGAAGGAGGGTCTGGCACTGCTGAATGGCACCCAGGTTTCCAACGCGCTGGCACTGCGTGGCCTGTTTGAAGCTGAGAACCTGTTCGCCGCAGGGCTGATGGCCGGCGCGCTGTCACTGGAAGCGATCAAAGGCTCGGTAAAACCTTTCGATGCACGTATTCATCAGGCGCGCGGTCAGCACGGGCAAATCGCGGTGGCAGCCGCCGTTTCTTCCTTACTGGAAGGCAGTGAAATCCTCAGCTCACATACCAATTGTGGTCGCGTGCAGGATCCCTACTCGATTCGCTGCGTTCCGCAGGTGATGGGCGCGTGTTTAGACAACCTCAGCCATGCGGCGCGTGTATTGCAAATCGAAGCCAACGCGGCCTCTGATAACCCGCTGGTGTTCAGTGAAAGCGGTGATGTGATTTCGGGCGGTAACTTCCACGCCGAACCTGTGGCGTTTGCCGCCGATATCATCGCATTGGCGATTGCCGAAATTGGCGCGATTTCCGAGCGCCGTATGGCGCTGCTGCTGGATACCGGTCTCTCAGGCCTGCCGCCATTCCTGGTGCGCGATGGTGGAGTGAACTCTGGCTTTATGATTGCTCAGGTCACCGCTGCCGCACTGGCTTCTGAAAACAAATCGCTGGCGCATCCGGGTAGCGTGGATAGCCTGCCGACCTCTGCGAACCAGGAAGATCACGTGTCGATGGCCACCTACGCCGCGCGTCGCCTCGGTGATATGTGCTTTAACACCGCTGCCGTGGTCGGCATTGAAGCCATGGCTGCGGCGCAAGGCATCGACTTCCATCGTCCACTGCAAAGCTCGACTGCGCTGGAACAAGAGATGAGTCGCATCCGCGAGAACGTTGCCTTCCTTGATCAAGACCGTTTAATGGCGCCGGATATCGAATCCATGCGTCTGTGGGCCAGCAGTCACGCCTGGCCTGAATCTTTGACTGCGCTGCTGCCAAGCCAGCGTTCACCTTCCCTTTAAGGAATTGATGATGAGCGAAACTTTATCTCAGGCTGTTGCCCGTGAAATCCGTGCGCCGCGCGGTAACGAACTGCATTGTGCGAACTGGTTGATTGAAGCGGCTTACCGCATGATCCAGAACAACCTCGATCCTGATGTGGCCGAGCGCCCGGAAGATCTGGTGGTATACGGCGGTATCGGTAAAGCCGCGCGTAACTGGGAGTGCTTTGAGCAGATTCTGCGTTCACTGCGTGCGTTGCAGCCTGAAGAAACCCTGCTGATCCAGTCTGGTAAACCGGTGGGTGTGTTCCGTACTCATGCCGATGCACCACGCGTGCTGCTGGCTAACTCTAACCTGGTGCCACACTGGGCTAACTGGGATCATTTCCACGAGCTGGATAAAGCCGGCCTGATGATGTACGGCCAGATGACCGCCGGTTCCTGGATCTACATCGGTGCACAGGGCATCGTGCAGGGCACCTTTGAGACCTTCGCCGAAGCCGGTCGCCAGCATTATGACAGCGATCTGAGCGGTCGCTGGATCCTGACAGCAGGCCTGGGCGGCATGGGCGGCGCACAACCGCTGGCGGGCGTACTGGCCGGTGCCAGCGTGCTGGCGATTGAATGCCAGGAATCCCGCATCGATTTCCGTCTGCGCACCCGTTACGTTGACCATAAAGCTTTTACCTTAGACGAAGCGCTGGATCTGATTGAGAAAGCCACCAAAGCGAAGCAGGCAATTTCCGTTGGCCTGCTGGGCAACGCCGCGGAAATCGTGCCGGAGCTGGTGAAGCGCGCCAAAGCGGGTGGCATGAAGCCGGATATCGTCACCGATCAGACTTCTGCACACGATCCAATCAATGGCTATCTGCCAGTGGGTTGGGATCTGGATCGCTGGCAGGCCGAGCGCGTCAGCAATCCCAAAGCGGTCGAAAAAGCCGCTCGCGCATCAATGGCGGTGCATGTGCAGGCCATGCTCGACTTCCATCATATGGGCGTGCCGACCGTGGATTACGGTAACAACATCCGTCAGGTAGCGTTGGATGAAGGGGTGAAAAACGCCTTTGATTTCCCAGGCTTCGTACCCGCCTATATTCGCCCGCTGTTCTGCGAAGGCAAAGGTCCGTTCCGCTGGGTGGCGCTGTCAGGCGATCCAGAGGATATCTACAAAACCGATGCCAAGCTGAAGGAGCTGTTCCCGGAGCACAAGAACCTGCACCGCTGGCTCGACATGGCGCAGGAACGTATTGCCTTCCAGGGACTGCCAGCGCGCATCTGCTGGCTGGGACTGGGCGAGCGCCATAAAGCCGCACTGGCATTCAACGAAATGGTGCGCAACGGTGAACTGAAAGCGCCTATCGTCATCGGCCGCGATCATCTCGACTGTGGTTCCGTCGCCTCACCAAACCGTGAAACTGAAGCGATGAAAGACGGTTCGGATGCCGTCTCCGACTGGCCGCTGCTGAATGCCCTGCTGAACACCGCAGGCGGCGCGACCTGGGTTAGCCTGCATCACGGCGGCGGCGTTGGCATGGGCTTCTCGCAGCACTCCGGCGTGGTGATTGTCTGCGACGGCACTGCCGAAGCCGACGCGCGCCTTGGCCGTGTGCTGTGGAATGACCCGGCAACCGGCGTGATGCGTCACGCGGATGCAGGCTATGAACTGGCGCAGAGCTGCGCGAAAGAACATGGCTTGAACCTGCCGATGCAGAAGTAATTTGTCGTGATAACTGAAGTCGCCCTTAACCGGGCGACCTTAGTTCAGCCGCCAAATTTCCTCGTTACTCTCTACTCTCAACCCGCAACCCTCAACCCTCAACCCTCAACCCTCAACCCTCAAATCCTTAAATCCTTAAATCCTTAAATGCAACATGCTGCATGCTGCATGCTGCATGCTGCATGCTGCATGCTGCCGGGTATATTCCATTCCGCTATAACCTATAGCCAAATTATTCCTTTCCACGATAGACGCCGCCCTGCGCTTACCACTACAGTGGAGACATCACGTTACGTGTCAGAGAAATCGCAGCAACTGCTGCTGATGGAGAGCCTTACTTTATGAGCCTGCCTGCCGTCCTGCTGGAAAACGCCCTGAACTGGCGTCGTCAGTTACACCAACATCCTGAACTCGGTTACCAGGAGCAACAAACCAGTGAACTGGTTGCGAATGTGCTCGCTGAAGCAGGGTTACAGGTG
This sequence comes from Pantoea sp. Seng, assembly GCF_009829935.1. Lineage (NCBI taxonomy): Bacteria > Pseudomonadati > Pseudomonadota > Gammaproteobacteria > Enterobacterales > Erwiniaceae > Pantoea > Pantoea sp. Seng. Next base: position 14,372 of record NZ_SZZV01000035.1, read on the forward strand.
TTCCGTAGCCTGGCAGGCACTGGCGTGATTGGCACACTGGAAAACGGCCCAGGCCCGGTGATTGGTTTACGCGCCGATATGGATGCATTGCCGATTACCGAAAAAGGCGCGCCGGAGTGGAAATCTACCCGCTCAGGCGTGATGCACGCCTGCGGTCACGACGGACACACGGCCATTCTGCTCGCGGCGGCCTGCCAACTGGCCGCAACGCGCAACTTCAAAGGCACGGTGCACTTCCTGTTTCAGCCCGCGGAAGAGAATCTTGGCGGTGCGCGGAAAATGGTGGAAGAAGGTTTGTTTACCCGTTTCCCAATGGATGCGGTGTACGCCATGCACAACTGGCCAGGTTTGCCGGTGGGTTCGCTGGCGGTGAATCCAGGTGCGATGATGGCCTCGCTCGATTCCTTTGAAATCACCCTCAACGGCAAAAGCTGTCATGCGGCGATGCCGGAGAGCGGTGCCGACCCGATGGTGGTGGCAGCAGAGCTGATCATGGCGCTGCAAACCATTCCGTCACGCCGTTTGTCACCGCTGGCGTCAGCGGTGGTGAGCGTGACGCAGATCCACGGTGGTGAGGCGATCAATGTGATTCCCGAGCAGATTGTGCTGCGTGGTACGGTGCGATGTTTGCAGACTGACGTACGTGACCGCGTGCGCAGTCTGATTGAAGATTTTGTCACTACCCTGCCGCGCCCGTTTGGCGTCAGCGGCGAGATTCACTGGTATCCGGGTTATCCCGTCACCGCCAACCATGCCGGTCCAGCGGAACAGGTGCGCGAGGTTGCCCAGCGCGTGTTAGGTGAATCGCAGGTGCACTGGCAGGTGAATCCTTCCATGGCCTCGGAAGATTTCGCCTGTATGCTGGAATCTTGCCCGGGTGCTTACTTCTGGCTCGGTGCCGATGGCGCATCCCCCTCCGCCCCATTGCACAACGCGCATTATGATTTCAATGATGATCTGATACCGATTGGTATCCGCTTCTGGCAGCAACTGGTGGAGAACGTGCTGGTCAAAGCCTGACTGGCAGGATTCGCGGAACCCAGGAATATCAATCGAGGTGGCATGTTGGTTAAAGCCTGACTGGCGGATTTCTAAAACCAGCAATCTCAAGCGGCATTGTATCAGGCAGCAATAGATTCGACGGCGCGACTCAAGCTGAAGGGAATCGGTTACCTGCCCGCTATGCATCCACCCCGCAAAACCCCTCGATGCACGATTGCACGATTGATTTTATATCCTCTCTCGACTGTGCGTTTGACCCGCAACCCAAGGCTGCGGGTATTGATTTACCCGTCAGATCCCAGCTTGCTGCAATCGCGTTTCCGCCTCATCCAGCGTCGCTGACTCTCCGGTCGCCACTAAGCAGCACGCCAGCTGTAAACGCAGCGCCTGCGGCACGGCACGTTCGCCGGCCAGTACCTGTTTGATCCAGTCTGCGGTGTCTTGCGCATTTTTACTTTCTGGCAGTTCCACGCTGATTTCTGGCTGGCGCTCAACCCACACTTCCGCCTCTGCGCCCGCACCGCCAATGTAGTTAATCGCCGGACAGCGTTGTGGGTTGGCATACACTTCACCTTCGGTGCCATTCAGCAGGATGGCGGGTGCATCAATATCCTGGAAGAACTTGCCGACGCGCGGCACATATTCCGGATGGGAAACACTCGCCAGACGCAACGCGGCACGTTCGGTAAACGGTGTCGCCAGCTTCGCCAGCGTATGTGCGCTGTTACGCACGCCCATGCGCCAGCGCAGCGACAGCTGTTTTGCCATCGGTGCACACAGGTGATCGATGGTGATAAACGCCAGCTCACCGCTCTCCAGTTTCGCTTGTGCCTGCTGCGCAGTGGTAACCGGCGCAATATCCAGCGCTGCCAGTACCGCTTCGGTGGTGATGCGGGTTGGATCGTCACTCACACCGTGCAGCAACACCGGAAACCCAAGTTTGCTTAATAGTAAAGCTAACAGCGGCGTGAGATTGCCCTGACGACGTGCGCCATTGTAGCTGGGGATCACAATTGGCATCGGGCGATTGGCGGGCGGCTGCAACTGCATCATTTGCTGCTGCATGGCGTGGTAAAAACCGCGCATCTCCTCTTCGCCTTCGCCCTTGATACGCAGGGCGATCAGCACACCACCAAGTTCCAGTTCGGGTACTTGATCCGCCAGCATCGCGCTGTACAGCGCAACGGCGTTGTCGAAATCGATATCGCGCGCGTGGTTCTTACCGCGCCCAATCTCTTTGATTATTTTATTCAGTTCCATCAGGGCATTCCCGCTTCCAGGGCGCGCCGATATCCGGCTGCCAAAAGGTCATTGAGGTGCGCCTGGGCACACCTAAGATTTCTTACTTTTACGCTTCGCTGATTTTACTGGGGCTTTAACCACTGCTTTGACCGCTGGTTTGATGCTGGCTTCGGGCACCATCGGTTGCTCAATCGGAAACACCGGTAAGGCGGCCAGCAGCCGACTGCCATAAGCTTTATTAAGCAGTCGCCGATCGTATATCACGATCTCCCCGAAGCAGTGATGGCTACGAATCAGACGGCCGACCTGCTGAATCAACGTAAACGAAGCGCTCGGTAGACTCTGCACTTCGAACGGGTAGCGTTTCAGGCTCTTCAACCACTCCCCTTCGGTCAAAATTACCGGACTGTCTACCGGGGGAAAAGCGATTTTATGGATGTGCACCTGCGTCAGCAGATCGCCCTTTAAATCCAGGCCTTCAGCAAAAGACTGCAGTCCAACCAGAATACTGGTTTGCCCCGCTTCGACTCGCTGGCGATGCAGCTCCACTAAGCGCGAACGAGGTTGATCGCCCTGCACCAACATTGATAAGCGTAATGCGCTGACATGGCTGACAAACTGCTGCATCGCGCGCCCGCTGGCAAACAGCACCAGCACGCCTTTGTGCTTCTCTTCTGCCATTTGTTGCAGGAAAAAGCCTGCCATCTCGGCAATGTGCTCCGCTTCATTAGCCATCAGCGGTTCATAGCGCATTTGCGGGATCACCAGCTTGCCCTGATCGACATGATTAAATGGCGAATCCAGCGCCACAAAGCGATCGCCCGCTTTCTCGTTTAGCCCTGACATCTCTTGCAGCCGATTGAAGCTGTTCAGTGAACGCAAGGTCGCCGAGGTCACCACCACATGCGGAATCTTGCGCCACAGCAGTTTCTCCAGCTGATCGCTGACGCGAATCCCGGCGCAGTGGAATAGCAGATGCGCCTGGCCGTCCCGAATTTCACGGGTAATCCATTTCGATACCGGCGCATTAGAGGCTTTCTCCATGGCCGCCAGTCGCCACAGTTTGCTGATCGATTCGAACCAACCAAACTGGCGGTTAAGCTGAATGATTGCCCGATGCAGACGCATGATGTCGGCTTTGCCGGTTTGCTCACCCAACTCATTGAGTAAACCCTCGCTCAACCCGCGCAATGCATCGCTCAGTTTGAATAACCGTGCGCACATGGTCATCAGCTCTTCCGGCAACTCACCCAGCACAAAACGGAACTCACCCGGCTGATTGTGCGCGGGTAACAGCGGATTGAGCGCGTCGCACAGGATTTGCAGCAGTTCACGCATCTCGTCGCAATGGCCTTTTAACCGCTCAGGGTTGGTCAGCGGTGGCGGCGATTTCGGGCGGAACTGCGCCATGATGGTTTCCACCAGCCGCACAAACAGATCGAGCTGCAAACTGCTCCAGCCGGGAGTGATTTCCGCACTCATCTCCAGCGCGTCACGCGCCACTTCCGGCAGATGATGACCTTCGTCCAGCACCAGCATCAGGTGTTTGGCAGGCGGTAAAACGGATTCATTCTCCATCGCCGCCATTACCAGCGCATGGTTCGCCACCACCACATCCGCCTGTTCTATTTCACGACGTGCAACAAAGAACGGGCATTCACGATACCAGCGACAGTGATGCCCCAGGCAGTTGGCTTTATCGGTGGAAAGGCGCTGCCACAGGCTGTCATCAATTGAGACATCGGAGTGATCGCGCAGGCCGTCCCATTTGTAGCTGCTGAGTTGCTTTTCCAGTTTGGCACAGAACTTCTGCTCTTCTTTCGACCCGGTTACCGCTTCTTCATCGAGATACAGCAGCAAATCGCCTTGCTGATCTTCCGTCGCAGCCAGCGCCGCGAGATTGCGCGGACAGACATAGCGGCCACGGCCGAATGCGGCAGTGAAGGTGAGATCGGGGATGATTTTTTTCAGCAGCGGCAGGTCTTTGCTAAAGATTTGATCCTGCAGCGCGACGTTGGCGGTGCTGATCACTAACCGTTTCTCCTCAGCGCGGCTTACCGCGATGCCGGGGATCAAATAAGACAAGGTTTTGCCCACGCCGGTGGGGGCCTCAATCGCCAGATGGCGGCCTTCATCACCGGCCAGGCTTTTCGCCACTTCAGCGATCATCTGACGCTGTGGCGCACGGGGGATAAAGTCAGGAACCTGCTGCTGCAGCGCCTTATACCATTGCGCAATCTGGCTTTTTATCGCTGCTGTCAGGGCCATGTTGATTACTGTTTGCTGAATTGGCCTGTATTTTTACACAGTATCGGCGCAGCGTCAGCTTTCACTGCTATTTTTTCGCGCTGGATTCAGAATTTCACGCATCGCGCGGATCAGCGTTTCGCGCGCGCGTCCACGGCGGAAGGCAAACGAAAACGGTGCGCGGAAGTGAAAATGCTGTGGCAACAAGCGGCATAGCGTGCCCTGCTGTTCTCCGCTTTGCGCGTAATGCTCCGGCAAATAGCCGATATATCTCCCGGAGAGGATCAGCGTCAACTGCGCCTCTATACTCTCCACTGAGGCGTTAGTCTGGCGGAAGCCGCGCTTGTTTAACTCCTGCTGATTCCAGTAACGCCGCGTCACCATGCCGGTTTGCTGCACGGTGCGCATATCCGGATCGCCCTGTGCCAGTGGATGGTGCGGACTGCAATACAACCAGTGTTGCTCCTCATAAAGCGGAATGGTGACCAGATTGCTGGCACGTAGTGGAAAGTGCCCGATTGCCAAATCAAGGCGGTCTTCCAGTAACTGCTGCTGCAGTTCATTGGGATCGCGCACGCTGAGATTGAAAAACACCGCTGGAAAGCGCTGGTTAAAGCGCGCAATTGCTGCCGGCAGGTCCAGCGTGCTGTCAGTGACTGTGGCATCCACTACGCCCAGTGAAAAGGTGCCACCTTGCGCGCTTTTCAGCGTCTCGACCTGCTCCTGCCAACCCGCCAGCGTGGCCAGCATTTCCTGGCTGTAGCGATGAAACTGCTCGCCTTTGCTGGTGAGGGTAAAGCCGCCGCGCCCGCGCTGGCACAGGATAAAACCCAGCTGCGTCTCCAGCTCGCTCATATAGGCGCTGATGGCGGGGGTGGTCATATTCAGCGCCTGCTGTGCACGCGAGTAGCCCTGATTTTCCACCACGCTGGCAAACACCTGCAGCAGTTTGAGATTAGGTAATGTTTGCACCGCATTTCCTTCAGTGATTACTGACTAAAGTTAACCAATCTATGAAGTGATTATTTACTGTCAAGGATTTTTCCCGCGTCTCCCTCAGGCCATGATAAGACTCACTTAGCCGAAGGAGTTCGTGATGACCGATTTTCCTCAGCCGCAGGGTGGCAACGAGATGCCCCGTTTCGCTGGCCGTGGCACCATGATGCGTTTGCCCGCTGCCGAATCCCCTGCCGATCTTGATGTGGCGTTTGTAGGCATTCCGCTGGATATCGGAACATCGCAACGCAGCGGTACGCGCTATGGGCCACGCGCCATTCGCGCCGATTCAGTGATGATTCGCCCGTATAACATGGCAACCGGCGCAGCCCCTTTTGATTCGTTGCGCGTTGGCGATCTCGGCGATGTGCCGATTAATACCTACAGCCTGCTGAAGTCGGTCGACATCATCGAAAACTATTATACCGAGCTGAATAATTGGCCGATTATCCCCTTAACCCTCGGCGGCGATCACACACTGACACTGCCGATTTTGCGCGCGCTGGCGAAGAAGCACGGGCCGATGGGCCTGATCCACATTGACGCGCATACCGATACCAACGATGAGATGTTTGGCGAGAAGATTGCCCACGGCACCACGTTCCGCCGTGCGGTGGAAGAAGGTCTGCTTGACTGTCAGCGCGTGGTGCAGATTGGCCAGCGTGCTCAAGGCTACGCCGCCGATGATTTTCAGTGGGGTGTCGATCAAGGCTTCCATCTGGTGCCTGCCGAACAGTGCTGGTATCGATCCATGGCCCCACTGATGGCTGAGGTGCGTGCGCGCATCGGCGACGGTCCGGTGTATCTCAGCTATGACATCGACAGTTTCGATCCTGCATGGGCCCCCGGCACCGGCACGCCAGAAGTGGGCGGGCTGACCTCGATGCAGGGGCTGGAGATTGTGCGCGGCTGTCGCGGACTCAATCTGGTCGGTGGCGATCTGGTCGAGGTGTCACCGCCGTACGATATCAGCGGCATGACCTCCCAGCTGGCGGCCAATATCCTTTATGAGATGCTGTGCGTATTGCCCGGCGTCCGTTACACAGAGAAGAAAGCATGACACAACAGAATTTGGTGTTTCCGGCGCGCGTGCTGCGCGGTGCGGGTGTGATCAATCAACTGGGCGAGATTTGTGCTGGGCTTGGCAAACGCGCCCTGCTGATCGGCGGCCACCAGGCACTGCAGTCAGTGGAGGCGCAGGTGCGCGCTCAACTGCTGACAGCCAACGTGACGCTGCTGGCGCAGGAGTGGTTTGGTGGTGAGACTTCAATCAATCAGATTAACCGTCTGGCGGCGATCGCTACCGAACTGCAAGCTGACGTGATTATCGGTGTCGGCGGCGGTAAATCGCTGGATACCGTTAAAGCCGTGGGCGCGCAGTTGGGCTTGCCGTTTATCACCATCCCGACCATTGCCGCTACCTGTTCGGCAGTGACGCCATTGACCATTCGCTACGACGATAACGGCAATTTCTTCGATATTTTCCCGCTGCCACAGGCACCGGCGGCAGTGATCATCGACAGTGAGTTGCTGGCGAAAGCTCCTGCTCGCTGGCTGGCTGCTGGTCTGGGCGACACCCTGGCGAAATGGTATGAGTTCCGCGCGGTGAGCGTCCGCCATCCGGCGCGCGAAGGCAATGCATTGTCATCGCTGGCACATAGCCAGATTTGCTATGACGTGATCGCGGAACACGGCCCGGCGGCTTATGCAGCAGTGCTGCGCGGTGAGAGCAGTGCCTCTTTGGATCAGGTGCTGGATGCAATCTTTACCTGGGCGGGATTGACCTCGCTGATGAGCAACGGCGCCCACGCAGCGGCTTCACATGCGATTTATGAAGGTTTTACCTTCTGCGATAAGACGCGTGAGTTTGGTCATGGCCTGTTGGTGGGCTTCGGTAATCTGTGCCTGCTGGCGCTGGAAGATCGCAGCGATGAAGAGGTACTGGATGAGATGCGTCTGGCGCGCGATTGCGGTGTGCCATTGACGCTGCGTCAGATTGCCGAGTTGGATGATGCCGAGCTGGCGCTGATTGTGCGTGAATCCGTGCACGCACCGGATATGGAGAATATGTCAGTTACGGTGACTGAAGCCCGTCTGCTGGCGGTAATGCAGCGGATTGAAGGGTTGGCTGAGCGGGTTTAATTCTGAGCTAAGTACTTGAGCAGGATGAGACGAGTACTTATGCGGAGTGAGAACGAAAAGTATAGGTGTGTTTAGTTTGGGGGCTGGGGGCTGAGTTCTTTGCTGGGTGCGGGCCGTAGCACCTCTGCTGCTGCCGGGCAGTCCTCGCGCCGCTGACGCGGTGCCCTCGGCTTCCACGTCGTGCCTACGGAACGTTCGGGGCTCGACCATCCCTGGTCGGCCCCGCACTGATCCCCGCATCCCTGCGTGGATC
>NZ_SZZV01000036.1:0-20112 GCF_009829935.1 Pantoea sp. Seng
CACCATTCTTCGTATCATTCCCAGGTTGATTGCAGTAAGTCCATCGTAAGAAAATCTCTCAATGCATCCATAGCTCAGCTGGATAGAGTACTCGGCTACGAACCGAGCGGTCGGAGGTTCGAATCCTCCTGGATGCACCATTCTGTTTTCTTCATGCTATTCTCAAACTGTTTCATCCGTAACATCAGTTAGACCCCAATGCATCCATAGCTCAGCTGGATAGAGTACTCGGCTACGAACCGAGCGGTCGGAGGTTCGAATCCTCCTGGATGCACCATCTCCTGTTCGAAACAATCAACGCCCGCTTTCTGAATTTACTTCTCATTTTTCTTCATCACGCAAAAATCACTTATATAACCGCCATTTATCCCGGGTATCGCTACCTGACCTTTTTCCGAAAACAAAAATAGCTAATGCTTTCAAAGCATTTGCTGTTAAGCACACCTGGCGACAACCTAAGCGCATTACGCTAAAGTAATGGCTCATTTTGTGGTGCTCGATGGAGTGACAATGTACGACCAATATGACGCCCTGATTTTCGATATGGACGGCACAATCCTTGATACTGAGCCGACACATCGAAAAGCCTGGCAGCAGGTGCTGAGCCGTTACGGTTTCACCATGGATGAGAAAAAAATGGTGAGTTTTAATGGCGCGCCCACCTGGCAGCTGGCGCAGTACATTCTTGAGCAGAACAACGCTGAGCATGACCCTCATTTGCTGGCCGCAGAGAAAACCGAAGCGCTCAAGGCGATGTTGCTGGATGATGTACGCCCTTTACCGTTAATGGACGTGGTAAAAGCGTATCACGGTCGTCGTCCCATGGCGGTGGGTACTGGCAGTGAACACAGCCTGGCAAAGGCCCTGCTTGAAGCCTTGGGTGTCTATCATCTGTTTGATGCCGTTGTCGGCGCGGATGATGTGCAGCGCCATAAACCCCAACCCGATACCTTTTTACGCTGCGCCGAGTTAATGGGCGTGGCACCTGAACGCTGTGTGGTATTTGAAGATGCTGACTTTGGTGTTCAGGCGGCGCGAGCCGCGGGCATGGATGTGGTTGATGTCCGTTTACTGTGAATGAAATTCTGACCTATGGATCGTTATTCGGCAGTAGCTTTCTGAGTGCCACCCTGCTTCCAGGAAGTTCAGAGGCTGTGCTGATTGCTTTGCTGATCGCCCAACAGGGTTCGATCTATGGATTGTTATTGGCCGCATCAGTGGGAAACACGCTGGGTGGCCTGACCAACATTATTCTCGGTCGCCTCATGCCGCCAAAAGGGCAGGGGCGATGGCATGACACAGCAATGACGTGGTTACATCGATTGGGTCCTGCAGCGCTGCTTTTAAGCTGGCTGCCGGTAGTGGGCGACCTGCTTTGCGTGCTTGCAGGCTGGTTGCGCTTTGCCTGGCTGCCCTCGGTGCTGTTCCTCGCCATCGGTAAAACGCTGCGTTATATCGTTATCGCGACCGCCACATTACAAACAATGCAATGGTGGCATTGATTCGCACAGATTCGAGGCTACGGTTAACATTATGCTGAACAAAAATAAATTATTCGCACAGCGGGAGGTTAATGTGATCCCGGACGTATCAAAAGCGCTTTCCTGGTTGGAAGCACATCCCGACGCGTTAAAGGGTATCGGCCGTGGCATTGAACGCGAGACGTTGCGCGTCAATCCGAATGGTCACCTGGCAACCACCGGACATCCTGAATCCCTGGGTTCGGCGCTCAAGCACAGTTGGATTACCACCGATTTTGCCGAAACGCTGCTGGAGTTCATTACACCTGTCGATCAAAGCATTGATCGGTCACTGGCCTTCCTGCGTGATATACATCGCCACACTGCGCGAGAGTTAGGTCAGGAACGCATGTGGCCGTTCAGTATGCCGGGTTATGTTGAAGATGTTGATAGCATTGAGCTGGCGCAATATGGCAGCTCTAACATCGGCAAGATGAAAACCCTCTATCGGCAGGGACTGAAAAATCGCTACAGCGCACTGATGCAGATTATCTCAGGTGTGCATTATAACTTCTCGCTGCCACTGTCGTTCTGGCAGGAGTGGGCAGATGTAAAAGATGCGGAAAGCGGAAAAGAGACCATTTCTGCTGGATATCTGCGTCTGATCCGCAACTATTATCGTTTTGGTTGGGTGATCCCTTATCTGTTCGGTGCATCTCCAGCGATCTCTTCATCGTTCCTGCAGGGACGTGAAAGCAAATTACCCTTTGAAACGGACGGCAAGGGGACGTTGTGGCTGCCGTATGCCACCTCGCTGCGCCTCAGTGATTTGGGCTACACCAATAAGTCGCAGAGCGGTTTGGGCATCACCTTCAACTCACTCGACGGTTACGTTGCTGCGCTGAAAGCAGCGATTAAAACGCCGTCAGAAGAGTATGCGGCCATGGGCACCAAAGATGCCGACGGCAACTGGCTGCAGCTGAACACCAACGTGTTACAGATTGAGAACGAACTGTACGCACCTATTCGTCCAAAACGTGTGACACGTTCGGGTGAAGCGCCTTCGGATGCGTTGTTACGCGGCGGTATCGAGTACATTGAAGTGCGTTCTCTGGATATCAACCCGTTCTCTGCCATTGGCGTGGATGCTAACCAGGCGCGTTTCCTCGACCTGTTCCTGATCTGGTGTACCCTGGCGGATGCGCCTGAGATGAGTTCTGACGAGCTGTTATGCAGCCGTAAAAACTGGAACCGCGTGGTCATGGAAGGACGTAAGCCGGGCCAGGTGATTGGTGTAGGTTGTAGCGATACAGAACATCCGCTGGTAGATGTAGGTAAAGCCCTGTTTGCCGATCTGCGTCGTGTTGCCGAGGTGCTCGACAGCAATTATGGCAGCACGCAATATCAACAGGTTTGCGATCAACTGGTGGCATCGTTTGATGATCCTGAGCTAACCTATTCAGCGCGTATTCTGCATGCCATCAAAGAAAATGGCTTAACCGGCGCAGGTGTGGCACTGGCTGAACAGTATCGCCATCTGCTGTGTGAAGAGCCGTTAGAGATTTTGACCGAAGATGACTTCAGTCGTCAGGCGTTGGAATCGGTACAGGCGCAGGAAAAGCTGGAACAGAGTGATACGCTGGATTTCGAAAGTTATCTGGCAGGTCGCGAAGGCTAAAAAAGAAAATGGCCACATCATTGTGGCCAAAATTAACATCTCTGTTGTCAGGGATGATGATAACAAATGCGCGTCTTTCATATATTCAGACGTTGGGCGAACGGAAAAGTTTCATCGTTTTAAAAAAAATCTCAAAACAGGAGGTGACGTATGCCACTACTGGATAGTTTTACTGTTGATCACACCATCATGGGCGCACCCGCTGTGCGCGTTGCAAAAACCATGAATACTCCGCATGGCGATACCATCACCGTTTTTGACCTGCGTTTCTGCCGTCCGAATATCGATATTCTGACTGAGCGCGGCATCCATACGCTGGAGCACCTGTTCGCTGGCTTTATGCGTAATCACCTCAATGGTGATGGCGTGGAAATCGTTGATATCTCGCCAATGGGCTGCCGCACCGGCTTCTACATGAGCTTGATTGGTGAACCAGACGAGCAGCGTGTAGCGAAAGCGTGGAAAGGGGCGATGGAAGATGTTCTGAAAGTGAAAGAACAGAGCCAGATCCCGGAACTGAATGAATACCAGTGTGGTAGCTACAAGCTACACTCACTCGACGAAGCGCAGCAGATTGCGCGTAACGTGTTGGCGCATGAGATTGGTGTGAACCGTAACGAAGATCTGAAACTGCCGGCTGAGAAGCTGAAAGAGCTGCACATCTAGTGCCTGTCTGAGCAGAAATGAAAACGCCGCGATGTTCGCGGCGTTTTTTTTGGCTTCAGGAACCGATGGAGGATTTCAGCGGATGATGCGGGGTAATGCGCACCTGCTTCACCATGTTGTCTTGCACGTCGAGGATATCCACATCGTACTTCCCGATTTTCACGCGTGTATCGACCAGCGGAATCTCTTCCAGCGCTTCCAGCAGCATGCCATTGATGGTGCGTGCTTCGTCTTCGGGTAACGTCCAGTTAAAGGCTTTATTGATTTCACGCACGTTGGCGCTGCCTTCAATCAGCACTGAGCCATCATTCTGCGGCATCACTTCTTCCGCCAGCGAAGGAGACATGGACGTCGTAAAATCGCCAACAATCTCTTCCAGAATGTCTTCAATGGTCACCAGCCCTTTGATGTCACCATATTCATCGACCACTAAGCCGACTTTCTTCTTATTACGCTGGAATTTCACCAGCTGGACATTCAGCGGTGTACCTTCCGGCACATAGTAAATTTCATCAGCGGCGCGCAGCAGGCGATCTTTGTTGAACTCTTTCTTCTCGGTCATCATGCGCCAGGCTTCACGCACGCGCAGCATGCCAACCGAATCATCCAGCGAATCGCGGAACAGCACGATCCGGCCATGCGGGGAATTACTCAGTTGGCGAACAATCGATTTCCAGTCGTCGTTGACGTTAATGCCGACAATTTCATTGCGTGGCACCATGATGTCATCAACGCTGACCTTTTCCAGGTCCAGCACCGACAGCAGCATGTCCTGATTACGACGAGACATCAGTGAGCGGGACTCATATACAATGGTACGCAACTCTTCCTTACTTAGGGCTGAACTGATGGAGCCTTCCGTTTTGATACCAACCATGCGCATCAGAATGCGGGTAATGGTGTTGAGCAGCCAGACCAAAGGCAGCATCACATACTGCAGCGGCGCCAGCAGCACACTGCTGGGATAGGCGACTTTTTCGGGGTAAAGCGCTGCAATGGTTTTCGGCAGCACTTCAGCAAACACCAGCACCACAAAAGTCAGGATCCCGGTGGCAATTGCCACACCCGCATCGCCGTAAAGACGCATACCGACAATGGTACCCAATGCGGAGGCCAGGATATTCACGAGGTTGTTGCCTATCAGCACCAGGCTGATTAAGCGATCAGGACGGCGTAAAAGTTTTTCGACACGACGAGCCGCGCGATTACCGCTTTTGGCTTTGTGGCGCAATTTATAACGATTGAGCGTCATCATGCCGGTCTCTGAACCGGAGAAGTACGCAGAGACCAGCACCATGATGACCAGCGTAACGATCAGCGTGGTGGTTGAAACATGTTCCAACGCAAAAATTCCTTTAGTGAGAAGTGAGCAGGTGCTGAAGCACGCGACTGCCGAAGTAGGCCATGGTCAGCAGCAGTGCACCACCGCAGTTAAACCAGACGACGCGGCGTCCGCGCCAGCCCTCATGATAGTGTCCCCAGAGCAGAACGATATAAACAAACCAGGCAAGAATGGACAGCACCGCTTTATCGACATTCTCCGCGCTAAACAGGTTATGCATGAAGAACAGACCGGTACACAGCACCAGCGTCAACAGCACTACACCAATTTGCGTGATATGAAACATCTTACGCTCAATACTCAGCAGCGGCGGCATATCCTGGGTGAAAGCCAGTTTCTTATTTTTCAACTGGTAATCAATCCATGCCAGCTGCAGCGCATACAGTGCCGCGATAATCAGCGTAGCGTAGGCAAACAGCGACAGGCCGATATGGATCATCATGCCCGGCGTGGTTTCGAGATGGGTAATAAAGGCATTCGGCACAAAGGTGGCGAAGGCGAGGTTAATCAAGGCAAAGCCGTAGACAATCGGCAACAGTAACCAACCGCGATTGCGCGATGCAACGATGGTCATGATCGCGCAGATCAGCAAACTCACCAGCGAACCGATATTTAGCAGGCTGAGGTTTTGTCCGTTATCGACGGCAAAAATGCGTTGTTGCAGTGCAACCGCATGGGCGATCAACGCGACGCAAGCAGAAAGTACGGCAAAACGACGCCAGCCACCGTTGCGTTTCAGTAGGCTGGGGATGATCAATGCAAGACTGAGGGAGTAGGCGAACAGCGCCACGATCGCGAAAACGAACATAGATCCTTTCAGGTGTCGGTCAGATAAGGAAAAAACCAGTATAGCGCCAGCTGCATCAGGCTCCAAACGATCTGAAGGTCAATTGCAGAGATCGCTGTGGCTTCGTGCTATAATCCGCCGCATTGTGCCGCCCGGGCGGCCTCGCTACGGTCCTAAGTGAGAGAGCATGTTTGATAATTTAACCGATCGTTTGTCGCAATCCCTGCGCAATATCAGCGGCCGCGGAAGGCTGACCGAAGACAACATTAAAGACACCTTGCGTGAAGTGCGCATGGCATTGCTGGAAGCGGACGTTGCGCTGCCGGTCGTGCGTGAGTTCATCAACCGCGTGAAAGAAGCGGCGGTAGGTCAGGATGTAAACAAAAGCCTGACGCCTGGCCAGGAATTTATCAAAATTGTTCGCAACGAGCTGGTTGCGGCAATGGGTGCAGAAAATAATGCGCTCAATCTGAACGCACAGCCGCCGGCTGTGGTGTTGATGGCGGGCCTGCAGGGTGCGGGTAAAACCACGAGCGTGGCGAAGCTGGGTAAGTTCCTGCGCGAGAAGCATAAGAAGAAAGTGCTGGTGGTTTCTGCCGACGTTTATCGCCCGGCGGCGATTAAACAGCTGGAAACACTGGCGCAGCAGGTTGGCGTGGACTTCTGTCCTTCCGATCTGAGCCAAAAGCCTGTCGACATCGTGAAGAACGCCCTGAAAGAAGCGAAGCTGCAATTCTACGACGTGCTGCTGGTGGATACCGCCGGTCGTCTGCACGTTGATGAAGCGATGATGGACGAGATCAAACAGGTACACGCCGCGATCAATCCGGTGGAAACCTTGTTTGTGGTCGATGCCATGACCGGTCAGGATGCGGCAAACACGGCAAAAGCCTTCAATGAAGCGCTGCCACTGACGGGCGTGATTCTGACGAAAGTGGATGGTGATGCGCGCGGTGGTGCAGCGCTGTCTATTCGTCATATCACCGGCAAGCCGATTAAATTCATGGGTATGGGTGAGAAGACGGAAGCACTGGAAGCGTTCTATCCAGACCGTATCGCCTCACGCATCCTCGGCATGGGCGACGTACTGTCGCTGATCGAAGATATCGAGAGCAAAGTTGACCGCGAACAGGCGGAGAAGCTGGCGAAGAAACTCAAAACCGGTGATGGCTTCGATCTCAACGACTTCCTCGATCAGCTGAAGCAGATGCGCAACATGGGCGGCATGGCCAGCCTGATGGGTAAGCTGCCGGGCATGGGGCAGTTGCCAGACAACGTGAAATCGCAGATGGATGACAAAGTGCTGGTGCGTATGGAGGCGATCATCAATTCGATGACCACCAAAGAGCGTCAGAAACCGGAAATCATCAAGGGCTCACGCAAGCGCCGTATTGCCACCGGTTCAGGTATGCAGGTGCAGGACGTTAACCGTTTATTGAAACAGTTCGACGACATGCAGCGCATGATGAAGAAAATGAAGAAGGGTGGCATGGCCAAAATGATGCGTGGCATGAAAGGTATGATGCCGCCCGGATTCCCCGGTCGCTAAGGCGAGCGGCACACAGCCAGAAAATTAACACGCTCAGGTTGCTTTTTTCGCCAAAATGAGTAAAATTTTCGGGCTTTTTATATTGCGCTCGGGTTCCATCCCTCGATGGAGCCCGAGCGCTTTATTAACTAATGAGGATGTTATGGTTACAATTCGTTTGGCACGTCACGGCGCGAAAAAGCGTCCGTTCTATCAGGTCGTCGTTACTGACAGCCGCAATGCGCGTAATGGTCGTTTCATCGAGCGCGTAGGTTTCTTCAACCCGATCGCTTCTGGTCAGGCTGAAGGTCTGCGTCTGGATCTGGACCGTATTGAGCACTGGGTTGGCCAGGGCGCAACGCTTTCTGATCGCGTTAACGCGCTGATCAAAGAAGCAAAAAAAGCAGCTTAATCTGTCACGGTGGTTAGCATGAGCATTAAACCTGCCGCACAGCCTCTCGTTAACCCAATTGTATTGGGGAAAATGGGGGCCGCTTACGGCATTCGAGGTTGGCTCAAAGTGTTTTCCTCCACTGAAGACGCTGAAAGCATCTTCGACTACCAACCCTGGTTCATCCAGCGTGCCGGTAAATGGCAGCAGGTCGAACTGGAAGGTTGGAAGCACCACAATCAGGACCTGATCATCAAAGTCAAAGGCATTGACGATCGGGACGCTGCGGCACAGTTAACCAATTGCGAAATTACGGTTGATTCTGCTCAGCTGCCAGCGCTGGAAGAGGGGGATTACTACTGGAAAGACCTTATGGGT
This sequence comes from Pantoea sp. Seng, assembly GCF_009829935.1. Taxonomy (NCBI): domain Bacteria; kingdom Pseudomonadati; phylum Pseudomonadota; class Gammaproteobacteria; order Enterobacterales; family Erwiniaceae; genus Pantoea; species Pantoea sp. Seng. The sequence continues at coordinate 8,231 of NZ_SZZV01000036.1, forward strand.
TGCAAAGTGGTAAACCTCGACGGTTACGAAATGGGCAAAGTCATTGATTTGATGGAAACCGGTTCGAACGACGTTCTCGTTGTTAAGGCAAACCTGAAAGATGCATTCGGTGCGCAAGAGCGGTTAATCCCGTTTCTTGATGAACAGGTTATCAAGAAAGTCGATCTCTCTACTGGCACGATTGAAGTAGATTGGGATCCTGGTTTTTGATCTCCGGACAATCCGGTAACGTAACGGCGAACGCGATGTGGATTGGTGTTATTAGCCTGTTTCCAGAGATGTTTCGCGCTATTACCGAGTACGGGGTAACTGGCCGGGCAGTAAAAAATGGCCTGCTCAACATTCAAAGCTGGAGTCCTCGTGACTTCGCGCACGACCGGCACCGTACCGTGGATGAACGTCCTTACGGCGGCGGACCGGGAATGTTGATGATGGTGCAACCCTTACGGGATGCAATCCACGCAGCGAAAGCGGCGGCGGGAGAAGGTGCTAAGGTGATTTATCTTTCACCTCAGGGTCGCAAACTGGACCAACAGGGCGTTTGCGAACTGGCGACCAACCAGAAGTTGATTCTGGTGTGTGGTCGTTATGAAGGGATTGATGAGCGCGTGATTCATACTGAGATTGATGAAGAATGGTCAATCGGTGATTACGTACTCAGTGGTGGTGAGCTACCAGCCATGACGTTGATTGATTCAGTCGCCCGGTTTATCCCCGGCGTATTGGGCAAGCAGGCGTCAGCCGATGAGGATTCGTTCTCGGAAGGTTTACTGGATTGCCCGCACTACACCCGACCTGAAGTGTTAGAAGGGATGGAGGTTCCGCCAGTCTTACTGTCGGGCAACCATGCCGATATTCGCCGCTGGCGCCTGAAACAGTCGCTAGGCCGTACCTGGCTAAGAAGACCTGAACTTCTGGAAAACCTGGCTCTGACTGAAGAGCAAGCACGGTTGCTAAATGAGTTCCAACGGGAACATCAGCAGCAACAAAACCATCAGGTGGAAGAGTAATCTTCCCTGACTATCAGTTTACCCAGGATATAGAGATTTAATTATGAGCAACATTATCAAGCAACTTGAACAAGAGCAGATGAAGCAGGACGTACCTTCATTCCGTCCGGGTGATTCCGTGGAAGTGAAAGTATGGGTCGTTGAAGGTTCTAAGAAACGTCTGCAGGCATTCGAGGGCGTGGTTATCGCTATTCGTAACCGCGGTCTGCACTCTGCATTCACTGTTCGTAAGATTTCAAACGGCGAAGGCGTTGAGCGTGTCTTCCAGACTCACTCTCCGGTAATTGACAGCATTTCTGTCAAACGTCGTGGTGCTGTACGTAAAGCCAAACTGTACTACCTGCGTGAGCGCACCGGTAAGTCAGCTCGTATCAAAGAGCGTCTGGGCGCGTAAGCGACATCCCAAAGTTAATAGCAAACAAGGGGTTGGCCTAAGGGCCAGCCCCTTTTTTTATGGGCGCTTTCTAAGGAGCATCGCGATACAAGGTTTCTGTCTGGTCAGTCGATAGCAAATGGGGTATCGGTAAGACATTTGAAACTGTTCAAAATCGCGGCGATGCAAAAGATGCCAGATGGATCCGGGAATATCATTGTTAGCCTGTATTGAGTGATGCTTTCAGAAAAGGGTAGAAGTTAAAAATTACAGGTGTAATGCAATGTTTACATATAGATGGATCGGGTTGTTGCTTGTTTGTGATTTATCTTAATGTTTTTAATGTGTTTTTATTATATTCCTCGGTGCATTTGAATGGGTTGGTAATAAAAGTGTACATGTGTGGATTGCATCCATTACAGGCTGTGGTAGAGTAAGCGCCATCCTCAGTGAGGATCCCAAACCGCATACACGAGTTAAAAAGGATCGCCATCATGCAGAAAGACGCGCTGAACAATGTGCATATCGCCGACGAACAAATTTTAATCACCCCGCAAGAGCTGAAAGCTAAGTTCCCGCTCACTGCGGCGCAGGAAGCGCAGATTGCTGCTTCTCGCCAGACCATTGCCGATATTATTGCTGGCCGCGATCCGCGCCTGCTGGTGGTCTGTGGTCCTTGTTCAATTCACGATACCGAAGCCGCACTGGAATATGCTCGTCAGCTGCAAACTCTCTCTGCACAGTTGAAGGATCAGCTGTATATCGTTATGCGCGTTTATTTTGAAAAACCCCGTACCACCGTTGGCTGGAAGGGGCTGATCAACGATCCTTACATGAACAACTCATTTGATATGGAAGCCGGGCTGCACATTGCGCGTCAGCTGCTGGTGAACCTGGTGGAAATGGGCCTGCCGCTGGCCACTGAAGCGCTGGATCCTAATAGTCCACAATACCTCGGCGATCTGTTCAGCTGGTCTGCGATTGGTGCCCGTACTACCGAGTCACAAACACACCGCGAGATGGCTTCTGGTTTATCAATGCCTGTCGGCTTCAAAAACGGCACTGATGGCAGCCTGGGCACCGCAATCAACGCCATGCGCGCTGCAGCGATGCCACACCGTTTTGTCGGCATCAATCAGGCGGGGCAGGTTTGCCTGTTACAGACTCAGGGCAACCCGGATGGCCACGTAATCCTGCGTGGTGGTAAAGCGCCTAACTACGGTCCTGAAGATGTTGCGCAGTGTGAAAAAGAGATGCTGAAAGCGGGACTGCGTCCGGCCTTAATGATAGATTGCAGCCATGGTAATTCTAATAAAGACTATCGCCGTCAGCCTGGCGTAGCCGAGTCGGCTATTGCGCAGATTAAAGATGGAAATCGTTCCATTATTGGCCTGATGCTGGAAAGCAATATTCACGAAGGCAATCAGTCTTCTGAGCAGCCACGTAGCGAAATGAAATACGGTGTTTCCGTCACGGATGCCTGTATCAACTGGGAAACCACGGAAACCTTGCTGCGTGAAATCCATCAGGATCTGCAGGGAGTGCTGTCGGCACGTCTGTCACACGAGGAATAAAGAGTCATGGTGGCTGAACTGACCGCGCTACGCGATCAAATTGATGAAGTCGATAAAGCCCTGCTTGGGCTATTAGCCAAACGCCTTGAGCTGGTAGCTGAAGTAGGTGAGGTCAAAAGCCGTTATGGTTTGCCGATTTATATGCCAGAACGTGAAGCCAGCATGTTGGCTTCACGCCGTCAGGAAGCCGAGGCGCTCGGCGTTTCGCCAGATCTGATTGAGGATGTCTTACGTCGCCTGATGCGTGAATCTTATGCGCATGAAAACGACAAAGGCTTCAAAACGCTCTGCCCAACGCTGCGCCCGGTGGTGATTGTTGGTGGGCGTGGCCAGATGGGGCGCTTGTTTGAAAAGATGCTCAATCTGTCAGGTTACCAGGTCCGTATTCTGGACAAGGGCGATTGGGATCGTTCTGAAGAGCTGCTCAAAGATGCGGGCATGGTCATCATTAGTGTGCCCATTCATCTGACCGAGCAGATCATCGCCGAATTACCAACACTGCCGGAAGACTGCATCCTGGTGGATTTGGCATCGGTGAAGAACCGTCCACTGCAGGCGATGCTGGCGGCGCATACTGGCCCGGTGCTGGGCTTGCATCCGATGTTTGGTCCGGATAGCGGTAGCCTGGCGAAGCAGGTGGTGGTGTGGTGTGATGGTCGTCAGCCAGAAGCCTATCAGTGGTTCCTGGAGCAGATTCAGGTTTGGGGCGCGCGTTTACATCGCATCAGCGCGGTCGAGCATGACCAGAACATGGCCTTTATCCAGGCGCTGCGTCACTTTGCCACTTTTGCCTATGGTTTGCATTTAGCGGAAGAGAACGTCAACCTTGATCAACTGTTGGCGCTGTCCTCACCGATTTATCGCCTGGAACTGGCGATGGTTGGTCGACTGTTTGCTCAGGACCCGCAGCTTTACGCAGACATCATCATGTCTTCGGAGAGTAATCTGGCGCTGATTAAGCGTTATTACCAGCGCTTTGGTGATGCGATTAAATTGCTGGAGCAGGGCGATAAACAGGCGTTCATCAAGAGCTTTGAAGGTGTGGCGCACTGGTTTGGCGATTACGCTCAACGCTTCCTGGTAGAGAGCCGAAGCATGTTGCGTTCGGCTAACGATAGCCGGCAATAAAAGAGAAGGCATCCGCAAGGATGCCTTTTTCATTTACAGTCGCGGTTCCACCGGAACAACATTTTCACCCGGATAGCAGCCGAGTACTTTCAAAGATCGCGTCAAATCACGCAGCTCTTTCAACGCCAGCTGCATGTTCTCCGATTGCAGATTGCCCTGCACATCAATGTAAAACATCTCTTCCCATGGGTTGCCGTTAATTGGGCGGTTTTCTAGTTTGCTCATGATCAGATTGTGATTACGCAGCACCAGCAGAGCCTCAACCAGTGCACCAGCTTGCTGACCGGTAGCCATAATCAATGTGGTTTTGGCTGGTACCTGGCCAGAAACTTCAATTGGCTTACGTGCCAGCACTATGAAGCGGGTATGGTTTTGTTGCTGGTTAGCTAAATTCCGTTCTAACACCTGCAGACCATACAGCTCACCGCCCGCTTCACTGCCCAGAGCCGCCACTTTTGGTGAATTCATCGCCGCGACCTTTTCCATTGCCGCTGCGGTGCTCTCGGTATATTCGATTTTCCATTGTGGGAAACGATTGATGAACTGGCTGCACTGCTGGAATGGCTGAGGATGGCTATAAACCGTTTCAATTTGCTGTAAGTCGGTATTGCCGTTGACCAGCACACAGTGTTCGATTGGGATGGTCAGCTCGCCAACGATGGAGAGCGTGGTTTGCTGCAGCAGGTCATAGACGTCGTTAATCGAGCCTGAGCTGGTATTTTCGATTGGCATCACGGCGTAATCGGCCTGGCCACTCTCCACCTGATGAATGATGTCATGGAATTTTAGGCAGCCCATCTCAACCATGGAATCAAAATGACGTGTGGCGTATTTACGCGCCGCGAGGTGAGAGTACGAACCCTTAGGACCCAGAAATGCGATGCGCGGCGCGTGTGCGTGCGGGTGGTTTAAGTTTTTCTGCAGCAGCGCTTGCTGAGTCAGTACCGAATCTTCAATCACCAGTTGGAACAGACGAGTAATGTAGTGCGCATCAAGCTGGTGCTTTTTGCCGAGTGAGATCAGGTTTTCCAGCAGTGCGCGTTCACGCTCAACATCGCGAATCGGGCGATGGGTCGCGAGCTTTGCTTGCGCCACCTCAACCGCCAGCGAACGGCGTTCAGATAACAGCGTTAACAGCTTTTCATCAACGGCGCTGATCTTATCGCGTAATGCCAGCAGCGGATTTTCGGGATTCATAGGGCTCACCTGTAAAATGTCCAATAAAAAAGCCTCCCGTTTGGGAGGCTTTGTTGTTCGTCTTCGCATTCATTTTCACACGACGAATCACCTCCCAATCAGGGGAAGGTAAAAAAGAATGCGAAGGAGAACGGTAGATGTTTCATGTATGATTCCAGCAATAAAGTGGATTGAGAGTAACCGCAGTGATTTAAAGCTGTCAATAAAAAACGCGCCCGCAGGCGCGTTACTGGAAAAGGTCTATTTATCCCGCAGGGGTGAAATCTTTCATACTGCTGGTTGCGCGGCGCGCTTCAGGTTTGTGCTGCGCCTTATTAAGTTGTCGCTCCAGCTTGGCAATCAGATCGTTGATAGCCGTGTACATATCTTCGTGTTTCGCGCTGGCAACCAGCGTGCCGTTCGGTGTGTTAATGGTGGCATCAGCCACGAATTCTTTCGGCTCTTTCGATAACACGATGTGCGGATTTATCAGGTGAGTTTGCCACTTTTCCAGCTTGGCGAGACGGTCTTCGACATGGTTGCGGATAGCCGCAGTGATTTCCATTTGTTTGCTGGTAATGTTCAGAATCATAGTTAAACCTCTCTGTCATTTCCGTCTGGGTAGGACCAGCATACCGCGTAAATCAGGAAAAAGTGTGATATAGATCACATTGGAATGTCACTTTTTGTCAATGCCAGTGAATTGTGAGAAAGGCTCATAAAATCGCGGAAAATGCTTGAAGGGCAGGGATGAAAAGAGCAAGATTGATGAGTTAACCGCAGCGGATAATCAGCAATCTGGCTGAATTTTCGGCAAAAAAAGCAGCCATTAAGGCTGCTTTTTTATTGGTAGTAAAATCAGGACTGATTATTTATCGCGATGATCTTCGCTACCTTGTCCGCTTCTGCGGTTAACTGCAGCTGGCGGTAGGCATTTTCCATCAGCGGCAGCGCTTTGTGCGTCGCTTCGGTATCCGGGAAATCTTTCATCATCCCTTCAACACGGTTAACAACGGCGACATAGGCCCCGCGCTTGGTATAGAATTGCGCCACCGAGAGTTCATACTTCGCCAGACGCTCTTTCAGGTAGGCTAAACGTTTCTGCGCATCCTCAGCATACTGGCTGTTCGGATAGCTGCGCAGCAACTGTGAGAAGTCACGGAAAGCATCACGAGCGTGCGTCGGATCACGATCTGAACGATCGATACCGAAGAAGCCCTGCAGTGCAGAGTCATCCAACGCCATATCCGTCAGGCCTTTCATGTAGATGACGTAATCGATGTTTGGATGAGTCGGATTCAGGCGCATAAAGCGAGCGATAGCGGCTTGCGCCAGTGGCAGATCGGCATTTTTGTAATACGCGTAGATTAAATCCAGCTGTACTTGCTGCGAATAAGGGCCAAACGGGTAGCGGTTATCCAGTGCTTCCAGTTGCTTAATCGCCGCTTTAAAGTTACCGTCCTGCAGCTTTTGCTGGGCTGTAGCGTAAATTTCAGATGGCGGGCTGTCCGGAACGGGATCCGATGAGCCGGAACAACCCACCAGAGCCAGGCTCAGGCTCAATGTGGCAGCAGCCACCAGATGTTTCATACGCGTCATGACGAAATGATTATCCTCAAAGTGTTGTAGCGGAAGCTGTCCGTATAGCTCCCGGTTATGACCTGGTACGATAGCACATTATATTAAACGGCATCGCCGTGAAAACCCAACGTTAACGAAGAAGCTGTATATGGCACAACAAGTTCAACTCACCGCAACGGTGTCCGAAGCACAGCTTGGACAACGCTTAGATCAGACTTTGGCGGAATTGTTCCCTGATTATTCACGTTCCCGCATAAAAGAATGGATCCTTGAGCGTCGCGTCAGCGTCAACGGCACCATCATCGATAAACCGAAAGAGAAAGTTTTCGGCGGTGAGCAGGTGTCTATCGATGCTGAAATCGAAGAAGCGCAGCGCTGGGAAGCGCAAAACATTCCCCTGAACATCGTTTATGAAGACGATGATATTCTGGTCATCAACAAACCGCGTGGCCTGGTGGTGCATCCTGGGGCAGGTAATCCGGATGGTACGGTCCTGAATGCGCTGCTTTATCATTACCCACCAATTGCCGACGTCCCGCGTGCTGGGATCGTCCATCGTCTTGATAAAGACACAACCGGTTTGATGGTGGTGGCGAAGACCGTTCCCGCTCAGACGCATCTGGTGGAAACGCTGCAGCTGCGCGAGATTACCCGTGAATATGAAGCGGTTGCGATTGGCACCATGACGGCAGGCGGCACGGTTAATGAGCCGATGGCGCGCCACTCCACCAAACGCACCCACATGGCGGTACACCCTATGGGTAAACCCGCGACCACGCATTATCGCATCATGGAGCATTTCCGTGCTCATACGCGTCTGCGTCTGCGTCTGGAAACGGGTCGTACTCACCAGATTCGTGTGCACATGGCGCATATCAACCATCCATTAGTGGGTGATCCGCTGTACGGCGGTCGTCCGCGTCCGCCTAAAGGTGCATCAGATGCGTTCATCGCCGCGCTGCGCGGTTTTGACCGTCAGGCGCTGCATGCCACCATGCTGCGTCTCTACCATCCCATCACCGGCATTGAGATGGAATGGCATGCGCCGTTGCCGCAAGACATGGTCGATCTGATTGACGCGCTGAAAGCCGATACCCATGAGTTCCGCGATCAAATGGATTGGCTATGAGTGAGTGGATCATTCCTGACTGGCCTGCACCGCAGCGCGTTCAGGCATGTTCCACCTTGCGACATGGCGGTGTTAGCACTGCGCCCTGGGATTCGCTGAATCTTGGGGCGCACGTTGGCGATGCTGAAACGCATGTCTTGCAAAATCGTCAGCATTTGAAAGATAAACTGCTGCCCGCCATGCCGCAGTGGCTTAATCAGGTGCATGGGCAGGACGTTGTGCGTTTGCCTGCGGACGAGTTATTACCCAATGCAGATGCGGCCATCACCCGCGAATCCGGTGTAGTCTGCGCCATCATGACGGCGGATTGCTTGCCGGTGTTGTTTTGCAGTGATGATGGCAGTGAAGTGGCCGCTGCTCACGCTGGCTGGCGTGGTCTGTGTAACGGCGTGCTGGAACAGACGCTGCAACAGTTTCGCTCACCAGCCCGTGAGATCCACGCCTGGCTTGGACCCGCTATCGGCCCGCAGGCATTTGAAGTCGGTGCTGAGGTGCGTGAAGCCTTTTTGGCGCACGATGTACAAGCCGATGCGGCTTTTCGCCCGGTTGGTGACAAATTTTTTGCGAATATCTGGCAGCTAGCGCGTCAGCGACTTCAGGCCGCTGGAGTGCATTCTATCAGTGGTTCACAGCGTTGCACTTTCACCGAAGCCAATGATTTTTTCTCCTACCGACGAGATGGAATCACCGGGCGTATGGCAACTTTGATTTGGCTGAGATAATCTTACGCCGCAAGACGATCCAGTAGCGTATTTTTTGTTCGCAACACAGGTCATTAACCTTGAAATATTTGAGGGATGACCTCATTTAATCTCCAGTAGCATTTTGACCTGTATTGGAGGAATCATGCGTCTGGATCGTCTTACTAATAAATTCCAGTTGGCCCTTGCCGATGCTCAGTCCCTTGCTCTGGGACACGACAATCAATTTATCGAACCCCTTCACTTGATGAGCGCTTTGCTCAATCAGGAAGGCGGATCGGTGCGTCCGTTGCTTAGCGCAGCAGGTGCCGATGTGGCTGGTCTGCGTACCAGCATCGAACAAGCTATCAACCGACTGCCGCAGGTAGAAGGTACGGATGGCGATGTACAGCCTTCAGCCGATCTCATTCGGGTCCTGAACCTGTGCGACAAACTCGCGCAAAAGCGCGGCGACAACTTTATATCATCTGAATTATTTGTTCTGGCGGCCCTCGACTCTCGTGGTTCGCTGGCGGACCTATTGAAGTCCGCTGGTGCAACCACCGAAAAACTCACTAAGGCCATCGAGCAATTGCGGGGAGGAGAGAACGTGAACGATCAAGGGGCTGAAGATCAGCGCCAGGCTTTAAAAAAATACACCATCGATCTGACCGAGCGCGCCGAGCTTGGCAAGTTAGATCCGGTGATTGGTCGTGATGAAGAGATTCGTCGTACCATTCAGGTATTGCAGCGCCGTACCAAAAACAACCCGGTATTAATTGGGGAACCCGGCGTAGGTAAAACTGCGATTGCCGAAGGGTTAGCGCAGCGCATTATCAATGGTGAAGTGCCAGAAGGATTGAAAGGTCGCCGCGTGTTGGCCCTGGACATGGGTTCGCTGGTGGCGGGTGCTAAATATCGTGGTGAGTTCGAAGAGCGCCTGAAAGGTGTGCTGAGCGATCTGGCAAAACAGGAAGGCAACGTCATTCTGTTTATCGACGAGTTGCATACCATGGTTGGCGCGGGTAAAGCCGATGGCGCCATGGATGCCGGTAACATGTTGAAACCTGCATTAGCGCGTGGTGAGTTGCACTGCGTGGGTGCTACCACGCTGAATGAGTATCGCCAGTTCATTGAGAAAGATGCGGCGCTGGAGCGTCGTTTCCAGAAAGTCTTTGTGGCTGAACCGAGCGTGGAAGACACCATTGCTATTCTGCGTGGCCTGAAAGAGCGCTATGAGTTACACCACCATGTGCAGATTACTGACCCGGCGATTGTGGCAGCGGCCACGTTGTCGCACCGCTATATCTCCGATCGCCAGTTGCCAGATAAGGCAATTGACCTGATTGACGAGGCAGCATCGAGCATTCGTTTGCAGATGGACTCGAAACCGGAGTCGCTTGATCGTCTGGAACGCCGCATCATCCAGTTAAAGCTGGAACAACAGGCACTGAAGAAAGAGTCGGACGATGCCAGTATCAAACGTCTGGAGATGCTGGAAACGGAACTCGATCAGAAAGAGCGTGAATACGCTGAGCTGGAAGAAGAGTGGAAAGCGGAAAAAGCCTCTCTGACGGGGACGCAGAACATTAAGGCGGAACTGGAGCAAGCTCGTCTGGCGATGGAGCAGGCGCGACGCACTGGTGACCTGGGGCAAATGTCTGAACTGCAATACGGCAAAATTCCAGAGCTGGAAAAGCAGCTCACTATTGCCACGCAGTCAGAAGGCAAAACCATGAAATTGTTACGTAACCGCGTAACAGATGTGGAAATTGCTGATGTGCTGGCACGCTGGACCGGCATTCCAGTAGCACGAATGATGGAAGGTGAGCGCGAGAAACTGTTGCGGATGGAGCAAGAGCTGCATGCGCGTGTGATTGGCCAGAACGAGGCGGTTGATGCGGTATCGAATGCGATTCGCCGTAGTCGTGCGGGTCTGTCCGATCCTAATCGTCCAATTGGCTCGTTCCTGTTTCTTGGGCCAACCGGTGTGGGTAAAACCGAGTTGAGTAAAGCGCTGGCTAACTTCTTGTTCGACAGCGATGACGCCATAGTGCGTATTGATATGTCAGAGTTTATGGAAAAACACTCGGTATCGCGTTTAGTCGGTGCACCTCCGGGCTACGTGGGTTATGAAGAGGGCGGTTATTTGACAGAAGCAGTACGTCGTCGCCCTTATTCCGTGATTCTGCTGGATGAAGTCGAAAAGGCTCATCCGGATGTCTTCAACATCTTGTTGCAGGTACTGGATGATGGGCGCTTGACCGATGGGCAGGGACGTACGGTCGATTTCCGTAATACCGTGGTCATTATGACCTCTAACCTTGGGTCTGACCTGATCCAGGAACGTTTCGGTGCGTTGGACTATCCGGAAATGAAAGATATGGTGATGACGGTGGTAGGTTCGCATTTCCGCCCAGAGTTCATTAACCGTATTGATGAGGTGGTGGTGTTCCATCCGCTTGGCGAGCAGCATATTGCTTCTATCGCGCAGATTCAGCTGCAGCGGTTGTACAAACGTCTGGATGAACGTGGCTACCAATTGCATATCACGGATGCAGCGCTGAAGCTGTTGGGTGAACATGGATATGATCCGGTATACGGTGCACGTCCATTGAAACGCGCTATTCAGCAGCAAATTGAAAACCCACTGGCGCAGAAGATTCTTTCTGGTGCTTTTGTTCCGGGTAAAACCATTGAAATGGATGTTAAAGATGATGTCATCGTCGCACATCAGTGATGAGATTTGACGTAAACGGGCCTTCGGGCCCGTTTTTTTGCCCGATTGATGCCAATTCGTTGCTAATTTCAGCGCATTGGCCGAAAAGTGAGCGGTCGTGCAAAAACTTTAAATTAACGCTTGTCAGTCCATCAGAAATCCCTATACTGCGCCACCACTGAGACGGCAAAGCGGCAACGCAGACGGCTCAGCAGGGAGTGAAGAAATTTATCCCGCCGGAGAAAAGCGCTGAAAAAAGTGTTTGACTCTGAAGGAGGAAAGCGTAATATACGCCACCTCGCAACAGCAGCTTAAGGCGCTGATTGCACCGCTCTTTAACAATTTATCAGACAATCTGTGTGGGCACTCGCAGGATTGATATCAGCGTCTCCGGACGTAAAAAATATCAAGTCTCACGAGTGAACACATAATGAAATTCATTATGACGTTTTACAGATGAGCATCGCTGCACTTGTTGCAGCAAATCAAACTTTAAATTGAAGAGTTTGATC
>NZ_SZZV01000037.1:0-9850 GCF_009829935.1 Pantoea sp. Seng
GGAGCATACTGAGGTATGTGACTGAGTTACGCGAGGGAGAGCAACGCAGCATCAGCACAAAAGACACAGGACAGAGCACAAGAATTTGCCTGGCGGCTGTAGCGCGGTGGTCCCACCTGACCCCATGCCGAACTCAGAAGTGAAACGCCGTAGCGCCGATGGTAGTGTGGGGCCTCCCCATGCGAGAGTAGGGAACTGCCAGGCATCAAATTAAAGTGTGCTGATATGGCTCAGTTGGTAGAGCGCACCCTTGGTAAGGGTGAGGTCCCCAGTTCGACTCTGGGTATCAGCACCAGTTTTAAAGCGTGAGTTCGGTAAATAACAGAATTTGCCTGGCGGCTTTAGCGCGGTGGTCCCACCTGACCCCATGCCGAACTCAGAAGTGAAACGCCGTAGCGCCGATGGTAGTGTGGGGTCTCCCCATGCGAGAGTAGGGAACTGCCAGGCATCAAACACAGAAGCCCTGAACGAAAGTTCAGGGCTTTTTTGTATGTTTAAAACTCGCAACCAGGCTCAAGATTCGTCAAAAACGTCGAATGAGTTAATGCGAGATAATATCAAGGTCATAAAAAAACCTCTGCCAGATTGCGCAGAGGCTTAAGTCACTCATTTGATATTAATGGATGACCTGAGAAAGGAAGGCGCGTGTACGTTCTGATTTAGGATTCGCAAAGAACTCCTGCGGCGGCGCTTCCTCAACAATCTCTCCGCGATCCATAAAGATCACCCGGTCCGCCACAGTACGCGCAAAGCCCATCTCGTGCGTCACGCATAACATCGTCATACCATCTTCTGCCAGACCAATCATTGTATCGAGAACCTCTTTTACCATTTCTGGATCGAGCGCTGAAGTCGGTTCATCGAACAGCATGATTTTCGGTTTCATACACAGTGAACGCGCGATCGCCACACGTTGTTGCTGCCCTCCTGACAACTGTCCTGGAAACTTATGGGCATGTTCCGCGATACGCACGCGTTGCAGATAATGCATCGCTAACTCTTCCGCTTCTTTCTTCGGCATCTTACGCACCCAAATCGGCGCCAGGGTGCAGTTTTGCAACACGGTAAGATGCGGGAACAAATTAAAATGTTGGAATACCATGCCGACTTCGGTACGAACACGCTCAATATTGCGCACATCATCGTTAAGATGGATGCCATCTACTACGATACGGCCTTGTTGATGCTCTTCTAAATGATTGATGCAACGAATAGTCGTCGATTTCCCTGACCCCGAAGGCCCACAAAGAACAATGCGTTCGCGGGGTTTCACCAGCAAGTTAATATCTTTAAGAACATGGAACTGACCATACCATTTATTCACGTTTTCGAGCGTAATCATCATGGCGTCAGCCGCATTAGTCATAATTTGTGTCATGTAAAACCTCAGTGCGATTTACGCCCGGTGTGGAAGCGCTTCTCCAGATGCTGGCTATAGCGCGACATGCTAAAACAAAAAATCCAGTAGACCATGGCAGCAAACACATAGCCTTCGGTCGACATGCCCAACCAGGTGGGGTCAACGGTGGCTTGCTGCACGCTACTGAAGAGATCGAAGAGGCCGATGATGATCACCAGGCTGGTATCTTTAAACAGTGCGATGATGGTATTCACTAAACCAGGGATGGTCAGCTTAAGTGCCTGTGGCAGAATAACTAGCATCTGCGTTTTCCAGTAGCCGAGTGCCAGTGATTCCGCCGCTTCAGTCTGCCCTTTTGGCAGTGCTTGCAAGCCGCCACGCACCACTTCTGCAACATAAGCGGACTGGAACAGAATCACGCCGACCAGCGCACGTACCAGCTTGTCGATAGTCGTGCCCTCTGCCATAAACAGCGGCAGCATTACCGATGACATAAAGAGCACGGTAATCAGTGGCACACCACGCCAGAACTCAATGAAAATCACTGACAGGGTGCGAACCACGGGCATTTTTGAACGACGAGCCAGCGCCAGCAGAATCCCCAACGGCAGCGCACCAGCGATGCCAATTGAGGCAATAATCAGCGTCAGCGTCAGACCGCCCCACTGGCGGGTTTCCACGCGATCCAGCCCCAGATACCCGCCATACATCAGCAGCCAAACAATGATCGGATAGATCACCGCCCAGCAGGCAATGTAGCGACCACGGCGTGGCATAGACTTAATGAACATGGGAACGATCGACAGTAGACCAATCACCAACGCCAGATTAATGCGCCAGCGCAATTCATGTGGATAAAGCCCATACATGAATTGGCCAAAACGTGCGTGGATAAATACCCAACATGCACCGGCTTTGGTGCAATCCGCGCGCGTTTCACCAATCCAGTTAGCCTGGAAGATCAGCCAATCCAGCGCCGGAGGAATCACACTCCAGATGATCCAGAAACTGAACAGCGTGAGCAGGGTATTGAGCCAGCTGGAGAACAGATTTTTGCGCGCCCAAAGCCAGGCTTTTCCTAGCGGATTGCTGGGTACGGGCGGTGTTTCGTGTGTGGTAACAGACATAATGATCCCGTTCTCTTATCGCTCAACTAGCGCAATTTTGCGGTTGTAGAGGTTCATCAGCAGTGAAATGAGCAGGCTGATGATCAGATAGACCGCCATGGTAATCGCAATAGTTTCAATCGCCTGGCCAGTTTGGTTCAGCACGGTACCGGCAAACAACGACACCATATCGGGATAGCCAATGGCCGCCGCCAGTGATGAGTTCTTCACGATATTGAGATACTGACTGGTTAACGGTGGAATGATCACGCGCATTGCCTGCGGGATGATGACTTGACGCATCGTGACCGGATTTGGCAGACCCAGCGAACGGGCTGCTTCATTCTGACCGTGCGGCACCGACTGAATCCCGGAGCGAATCACTTCCGCAATGAACGATGAGGTATACACAGAAAGCGCCACCGTTAACGCCGCCAGCTCCGGGATCATCACAAAGCCGCCGCGGAAGTTGAATCCGCGCAGTTCTGGTACATCCCAATGCGTTGCGGCACCAAACAATGTGTGTGCAATCAGGGGTAACAGCACAATCAAACCTGCAGCGGCTGGCCACGTGCGGCGTAACTGGCCGGTCTTTAATTGATGCTTACGGTTGAAGCGGAAAAGCGCAACGCTGCCGAGGATGGCCAGTGCCAGCGCAATCAGGAATGGCCAGGTGCCAGGTGCATACTCTGGCCACGGAATATACAAACCGCGGTTACTGACAAACGCCAGATCAAACGCATTGAGTGCCTGACGTGGCCCTGGCAGGTTGCGCAACACCGCAAAGTACCAGAAGAAGATCTGCAGCAGCGGTGGGATATTACGAAACGTCTCGATGTAGATGGTCGAGAGTTTACGCAGCAGCCAGTTTTCAGACAGACGCGCGAGCCCCACGGCGAAGCCCAGGATGGAGGCAAATACAATGCAGAGTGCGGAAACCAGCAGGGTATTGGTCAACCCCACCATAAACACGCGCGCGTAAGTATCGCCTTCGGTGTAATCGATCAGGTGTTGGACGATGCCGAAACCGGCATTGCGCTCAAGAAATCCGAAACCGGAAGTGATGCCGCGGTTGGCCAGGTTGATTACTGTGTTGTGGACCAGATATCCCACCACAGCAAGCACGGCCACAATCGCGATGATCTGGTAAAGCCAGGCGCGAACCGTAGGATTACCAAACGAAAAATCCCTCTTTACGGTTGGGCGTTGTGACATGTTGAAACCTCAGTGAAGAAAACGCTTGGGCACCGCAGGGTGCGGTGCCCGACTGGCAGAACAGACTTAGCGTACTGGTGGAGCGTACTGGATGCCGCCCTGGTTCCAGAGTGCATTCTGGCCACGCGCGATTTTCAGTGCACTGTCTTTACCCACGTTGCGATCGAACACTTCCTGATAGTTACCGACTTGTTTGATGATGTTGTAAGCCCATTTATTATCAAGTTTCAGGTCTTTACCGAAGTCACCTTCTGCACCCAACAGGTGAGCCATATCCGGGGTAGTGGGTTTGGCCGCCATCTGATCAACATTCTTAGAGCTCACGCCCATCTCTTCTGCGTTCAGCATGGCGTAAAGAGACCATTTAACGATGGTGAACCAGTCGTCATCACCACGACGTACCACAGGACCCAGCGGCTCTTTAGAGATCACTTCTGGCAGCACGATGAAATCATCTGGTTTGCCGAGTTTCACACGCAGTGCATACAGCTGAGACTGGTCGGAAGAGAGGGTATCGCAGCGGCCACTGTCGAGTGCTTTCGCTGACTCATCAGAACGGTCGAAGGTCACTGGCGTGTACTGCATTTTGTTGGCTTTGAAGTAGTCAGCCACGTTCAGCTCGGTATCGGTACCGGCCTGAATACATACGGTGGCACCATCCAACTCTTTGGCGCTTTTCAGACCCGCTTTCTTATGGGTCAGGAAGCCGATGCCGTCATAGTAGTTCACACCAGCGAACAAGAAGCCCATGCCACCATCGCGCGAAGAGGTCCAGGTGGTATTACGAGACAAGATATCCACTTCACCAGACTGGAGCGCAGTGAAACGCTCTTTAGCCGTCAGCGGGGTGTATTTCACCTTGCTTGCATCACCAAATACCGCAGCCGCAGCAGCGCGGCAAACATCCACGTCGATTCCGGTAAATTTGCCGCTGGCATCAGCGTAGGAGAAGCCTGGCAGGCCATCGCTGATACCGCACTGTACGAAACCTTTCTTTTTAATGGCATCCAGCGTGGTGCCTGCGTGCGCTTGTTGAGTAACGGCGAACAGCGAGGCTGCAGCGACCAGGGTGGAAAGCATCATCTTTTTCATAAAGCATCCTGTGTGGCGAGATCGTGTGTTGTTATGTTTGCACGCACTTTTATGTGCGCTTTTTTCTGTCAATGGCGGTGAGCCATCCACGACTCTGCAAAGGTAATGCCAGGTTTGCAGAATCCTGAATTCACTGGAAAGATCTTTTAATAAAAGGACGCATCCAGAAATTTTGGCTACTATCGCGCACCAAAAGGCTGCATGACGAGACGACGCGATCACAAATAGTGCAAATAGTTTCACTATGTGGAAGCAGTGTGAGCCATCACTCAGGATAAAATGTATGCGTTTGCAGGGTTACGGTAGAAACAGTGCAGGATCACTGGGAAAGCGGCATGGCGGGCGTTATGACGCACAAAGCAGGCGCTAAAAAGGGGCAAAAGACGTGCGGTAAGAGAGACGAAATATCACGGATGCAATTGCAACTATCGTTACCATATCCGCGACAATTGTTTCATCCGTTGCTAACGCAGGGAAACTATTAGTGAGGCACAAACAAAAACGCCAACCCGAGGGTTGGCGTTAGCGCAGCAAAGAACAATTAGTTCATGCCGTATTTTTTCAGCTTCTTACGCAGGGTACCACGGTTGATACCCATCATCAGAGCTGCACGGGTCTGGTTGCCACGGGTGTACTGCATCACCATGTCCAACAGAGGCTGCTCAACTTCAGCCAATACCAGCTCATACAGATCACTTACATCCTGACCATTCAGTTGAGCAAAATAGTTCTTCAGTGCCTGTTTTACCGAATCACGAAGTGGCTTTTGCGTCACCTGATCCTGTGAGTTAACGGTAGAAACGGTCAGTACATCAGAATTTACGCGTTGTTCGAACATAGTTCTTTCAGCTCTTTATTTCGTTTACGCAAGATTTTCGAAGTATGCCTCCAACGCCTCCAGCTGTTCGCTGGCATCCTCTATGGCGTTGAATGTGCGCCGAAACTGGTCATCAGGAGCACTTTCCTGCAAATACCAGGAAACGTGTTTACGAGCAATACGGTATCCCTTGCGCTGACCATAAAAGTCGTGCAGTTCCCGTATATGTCCAATCAGCATTTGCTTCACTTCAGCCAGCGGCTTCGGTGCCAGCAGCTCCCCTGTGTCCAGATAATGCTGGATTTCCCGGAAGATCCACGGTCTTCCCTGAGCAGCGCGTCCAACCATAAGAGCATCGGCTCCGGTATAGTCGAGCACCGCTCTGGCTTTGTGCGGGTCAGTAATGTCACCATTCGCGATAATCGGAATGGAAACGCTCTGCTTAACTGTCCGAATGCTGTCGTATTCAGCGTGCCCCTCAAACAAACAGGCGCGCGTGCGGCCATGAATGGTGAGAGCCTGAATGCCACAGCGTTCAGCCAATTGGGCAATCTCTACACAATTACGATTTTCTTTGTCCCAGCCGGTGCGAATCTTCAGCGTAACCGGTACATCAACTGCATTCACTACCGCACGGAGGATGGACTCCACCAGTGACGGATGCTGCAGCAGTGCTGAGCCAGCCATCTTACGATTCACTTTCTTAGCCGGGCAGCCCATGTTGATATCAATGACCTGCGCGCCAGACGCCACATTAATGCGCGCGGCAGCAGCCATCTCATCAGGATCGCAACCGGCAATTTGCACGGCACGGATTCCAGGCTCGTCACTATGCACCATACGCAAACGGGATTTATCACTGGCCCAAACTTCTGGGTTTGATGACAGCATCTCGGAGACAGTCATACCCGCGCCGTTCTCGTAACACAAGGTGCGAAATGGCTTGTCGGTAACGCCAGCCATAGGTGCAGCGATGAGTCGATTACGTAGCTGATGGTGTCCAATGCGCATGAAAAAGAAGTGACCCTAACTGTTCGCAAGGCGGCGTATATTACGCATTTTTTAACGAAGATGAAAGGCCAAACTTTGAACAATTCACCGTTAAACTGCGAGGAATTCGGCCTTAACAGCAATGCTACAACTAATAATCTATATAATTCAGTGCATTAAAAAATTATGCTGAAATTGTGAGCAAAAGTTTTTCTTAAAACATGCCCAAAATCACGACATAAAAACCGCCACATCCGGTAATTAGCCAGAGAAATGACGGCGATGTGATTATTAAATGTACTAATTTGATTGCTTTCAGGTAGCAGATTTTCGGCTGATATGCAGAGGGTGAGTTGCTTTCACTGTCTGATGGCCAAACAGCAAACCGGCCAGCGAAGCCAGCCGGTGATCAAACTCAGCGGCGCACGCCGGTAATACGGCACCACTCCTCTTTTTCAGCCACCGGATCAAGTACGAAGCGCTCAACATAGGCTTCGCACACCCCTTCAGCCTGGCTGGCTAATACGCCCGACAATCCCAGATGTCCGCCCGCCTTTGGCAATACGCTAATCAGCGGCGCCAGCTCACGTAGCGGGCCTGCGAGGATATTGGCGACAACCACATCAGCTTGCAGGTTTTCCGGCTGTTGATGCGGTAGATAGAGCGACAGACGATCAGAAACGCCATTGCGCTCAGCATTGTCACGGCTGGCCTGAATAGCCTGCGGATCAATATCAATCCCGATAGCCTGCGACGCGCCCAGTTTAAGGGCGGCTATTGCGAGAATGCCGGATCCACAGCCAAAATCGATCACAGTTTTGCCTTGCAGATCAAGTCCATCAAGCCAGGTGAGACAGAGCGAAGTGGTCGGGTGGGTGCCGGTACCAAACGCCAGGCCCGGATCCAGCATCACGTTGACGGCATTCGGATCCGGCACGTCCCGCCAGCTCGGGCAGATCCACAAACGTTCACCAAAAGGCATCGGGTGGAAGTTATCCATCCATTCACGTTCCCAGTCTTTATCCTCGATCTGCTCGATCTTGTGATGGAAATGCGATCCCAGCAGTGGATGTTGACGCAGTTCGGCCACCACATCGTCCATCTCGGTTTCGGCGTCGAACAGACCAATCACATCCGTATCGCCCCATAAGCGTGTTTCACCCGGCAGCGGTTCGTAAACCGGGTTGTCATGGGTATCCTGAAACGTCACCGAGACGGCGCCCACGTCCATCAGCGCATCGCTCAGCGGCTCGGCATTTTCGCCGGTACTGTTAATTTTGATTTGAATCCAAGGCATAGCGTTTCTCTTTATTTCACCGCGGCGTGACGCGCTTCAGGCGTGCTGCCAAACAAATTACCCACCACGAAGGCCAGCAGGCTTAAGGTCAATGAGGGAACGATAGGGTGAAAGCCCCATAGTTCAATTTTCAGGCTGGCAAGTAAGGTATAGCAAGCCGCGCCGACAACCATGCCGCTGATAGCACCTGTCGAATTAGCGCGCTCCCAATACAGTCCCAATACCAGCGGCCAGAGGAACACGGCTTCCAGTCCGCCAAAGGCCAGCAGATTGAGCCAGATAATCATATCCGGTGGATTCCACGCCGCCAGTAACAGCAATATGCCCAGCACGAAAGTGATAGTGCCGGATAGCATACGCAGGCGCGATTCATTCTCGCTGTGCTGTGGCGCAATACGCAAATAGAGATCCTTGATCAGCGTAGCGGAGGATTGCAGCAGCTGCGCGTTAATCGTTGACATGATTGCTGCCATCGGTGCAGCGAGAAACACGCCGGCTGCCATTGGCGGCAACACGGTGATCATCAGCGTCGGGATCACGCGATCCGGAACAGTGAGATCCGGCAGAATGGCACGACCTAACGCCCCCGCCAGATGCATGCCGAGCATTAGAATCACCACGACGATGGTGCCCAGAATGATGCCGCGATGCATGGCTTTACTGTCTTTATAGGAGATACAGCGCACCGCAGTATGCGGCAAACCAATCACGCCAAAGCAGACCAGCACGGCGAAAGAACTCAGGAATGTCGGATTAATGACGTTGCCAACACCTTCCGGCGACACGAGTTGGGGATCGATGGTGCGCAGTTTCGTCACGGCCGTTTCGAGTCCACCCGCCTGATGGATAATGGCAAACAGCAGCAGGAAGGTGCCGACCAGCATTACCAGGCCTTGCATTGCATCGTTGAGTACGCTGGCACGGAAGCCGCCAAACGCGGTATACAGCGCGATGGTGCCACCAAAAATTAATAAGCCGGTGTCGTAAGGAATACCCGCAGCGGTTTCCAGCAAGCGTGCACCACCAATAAACTGTACGGTCATTG
This sequence comes from Pantoea sp. Seng, assembly GCF_009829935.1. Classification (NCBI taxonomy): domain Bacteria; kingdom Pseudomonadati; phylum Pseudomonadota; class Gammaproteobacteria; order Enterobacterales; family Erwiniaceae; genus Pantoea; species Pantoea sp. Seng. The sequence goes on from NZ_SZZV01000037.1 coordinate 8,923, forward strand.
CGCCAACAAAAGCCACTAATAAGCTAATACTGGAGAGCCAAATCAGCAGTGTGCTGCCGTAGCGGCCATATAGCATGTCATTCAGCGTCACAGCGTTATAGCGGCGCGCGAGAATGGCGAATTTCTTTCCTAATACACCGAGCGAGAGCCACACCGCCGGCACCTGAATCATCGCCAGCAATACCCAGCCAAGACCATATTTATAGGCAGCACCCGGCCCGCCAATAAACGAACTGGCACTGATGTAGGTGGAGGTAATCGTCATGGCCAGCACAAAACCACCCATCGAACGGCTGCCGAGGAAGTATTCGGTGAGGAAATTGCCCTGACGCTGTTTGCGCATCGCAAACACCGATAAACCGGCGATCAAGGCCAGATAGGCTAATAGCGGCAGAATGATTTCACTGTCCATCTTGATCCTCAAGCGACATGTCGCGATACAACAGGCGAACCATCACCCAGCAAAGGACGATAAATAGCAGCGGGGCGAAAATGCAGGAGAGCTCAAACCAGTGCGGTAATCCGGTGATGCCGCTCTCATTGCCGCCTAGCCAGGCACTTAGGCCCCAGACGGCGAGGTACGCCAGCGTCAGATAAAATGCCCAGCGCGCCTCTTTGTTCGCTTGTAAAAAACGCCAATCCATCATGCAACCTCAACGGTAACAAAAATGAAAAAGGCCGGATTAACCGGCCTTTGTTTGCTCTGCGCTGCGATTACTTCTCGTGCAGGCCGAGTTTTTTCTCCAGATAGTGGATGTTGGTGCCACCCTGCTGGAAATGTTCGTCGGACATGATTTTCATCTGCAGCTCGACGTTGGTCTTGATGCCGTCGATGATCAGTTCCGCCAGCGCATTTTTCATGCGCGCGATGGCCACTTCACGGGTGTCACCGTAGGTGATCAGCTTGCCGATCATGGAATCGTAGTAC
>NZ_SZZV01000038.1:0-9709 GCF_009829935.1 Pantoea sp. Seng
TCGTAACGAGAGACGATATCAAGGGCCTGACTGAGCTGCATAAAAAAATCCGGAAACGAAGCGTTTCCGGATTCTTACACAGCCACTGGATCGTTCAACTGATCCTTAACTGATCGGCATTAGGCCTTTCGGCCCGTTTTCTTTTATGCGTTCTGGCGCCACCATTCGGCGAGCAGAATGCCAGTCGCCACGGAGACGTTAAGACTCTCAACGTTGCCGGTACCGCCAATCGACAGGCTGATATCACCCTGCTGGAAGGCGCTGTCGGACAGACCTTCACGCTCCTGACCCAGTACCAACACCATTTTGGCTGGCAGCTCAGCTTTCGCCAGCGGCGTGCCTTCATGGCTTGAAGTCGTCACGATGGTGTAACCCGCTTTGCGGAAGGCTTCCAGACCGCTGGCAAAACTTTCACCGCTGATGGCCTGCACATGTTCTGCGCCACCTTCGGCAGTACGCACTGCCGCGCCCGATTCCAGCAGGGAAGCATCGTTAACCAGCAAACCTTTCACACCGAAGTGTGCGCAGCTACGCATGATGCCACCGAGATTGTGCGGGTTGCTGACATCTTCCAGCGCCAGCACGCAATCCCTGGTATCCGCTTTTTTCAGCCACTCAGAGACTTCCATGCCCATACGTTTCTTGATGATGAAGCACACGCCGCCGTGGTGTTCGGTGCCTGAAGCCTTAGTCAGCTCGGCATCATCCACCACGTGGTAGGCTTTACGGTTGGCCGCTAACCAGCGCAGCGTTTCGCGGAAGCGCGGGGTGACGCTCTGGATAAACCAGGCACGTACAATGCTCTCTGGGCGGCTGGCAAACAGCGCCTGGCAGGCATTTTCGCCGTAAACGCGCGTCTCTTCCTGACGCTGACGGCGAATCTGCTCGGGATCGATCACCGGCTTGTTGCTGGCTGCATCATCAACCTGGCTGTCATCAGCCACTGGCGGACGAGAAACGGTGCGCCACGGAGAATCACCGAAGCTGCGGTTGTCATCACGATCATCGCGACGACCGAAGCTGCGACCGCGGTCAGCATTGCGTGCATCACGCGCGGGCGTTCCGCGTCCACCTGCACTGCTGCGACCACCTTCTTCATTATTACGTGCAGTACGAGGACCAGAACGACGATTATCTTCCTGGCGCGCAGCAGGACGGCCGCCTTTGCCGGTACGGGGATTTGGCTTTTGGCCTGCATCCTCATCACGTACATACATCACTTTTACCTTGCCGCTTTTGCCTTTAAATTCGTCGTTCATTTGTTCCTCCTGCATTGAGAGCGCGAAGATTACCTGATGTGCTGGAGCTTAGCTATCAACTATTGAACCTATTGGGCAATCCAGATTGAGCATAGCACTCAACCTTTTCATAATGTTCGGCAATCATAACATTTACAGGTCCGGTTTGAGGTGACGATGAATACTGTATGTGCCTCCTGTCAGGCAACTAACCGCGTTCCCGAGGAACGTATTGCCGATGGCGCCAAGTGTGGTCGCTGTGGCGACGAGCTGTTCAATGGTGAAGTCGTGAATGCCACGGCAGCCACGCTGGATAAATATTTGCAGGACGATTTGCCCGTGGTGGTCGACTTTTGGGCGCCGTGGTGCGGTCCGTGCGTGAACTTCGCGCCTGTTTTTAAGGATGTCGCTGACGAACGCCGCGGTAAAGTGCGCTTTGTGAAAGTGAACACGGAAGCCGAACCGGCACTCAGCTCACGCTTCCGCATCCGCAGTATCCCGACCATTATGGTGTTCAAAAAAGGTGAGATGGTCGACATGTTAAACGGGGCAATGCCCAAAGCGCCGTTTAATGAGTGGCTCGACGAATCACTTTAAGCACCTCAGGCCAGCCCCTGTGCTGGCCTTGCCGTTCGCCTTCCATTAAACTGGCGTTTTTTTCCTGCCTGCGATTCTATGTCTGAAAATGCCGTTCTGCGCTTACGTGCGCAACGTTTAGCACGCGCTACGCGCCCGTTTCTTGCCCGTGGCAATCGCGTGTTGCGTTGCCAGCGTTGTCTGTTGCCGCAAAAAAATTGCCTGTGTGCCACGCTGCAACCGCAGCTAGCACGCAGCCGTTTTTGCCTGGTGATGTTCGATACCGAGCCGATGAAGCCGAGCAATACCGGACGCCTGATTGCCGATATCCTGCCTGATACGCTGGCGTTTGGCTGGTCACGCACCGAACCTGATGAAGCGATGCTCGCAGCAGTGCAAACCACCGATTATCAGCCACTGGTAGTATTTCCGGGCTCGTATGCCGATGCAGGCAGGGAAGTCCTCATCACACCTCCGCTCACCGGCAAACCACCGCTATTTATTATGCTGGATGGCACCTGGACCGAAGCCCGCAAAATGTTCCGCAAAAGCCCCTGGCTGGATGCGTTCCCGGTGATGTCACTCAACGTTTCCACACCGTCGCGCTACACGCTGCGGGAAGCGCACGGCGAGGGCCAGCACTGTACCGCTGAAGTGGCCGCCGCGCTGCTGGAACAGGCTGGCGATGTTGAGGCAGCAAGCGCGTTACAGCAGCATTTTGAGCATTTCCGCCACGCTTATTTGGCAGGCAAGTCGCATCATCCTGTGCACTATCAGGAAAGTGTGCTGTAGGGATCGCCTGATTTTTTAACTCGTCCGTTTGATTTATAGTCGCACATCGCCATGGAGTTGGCTCCCAACATAAGGATGATGCGCTATGAAAGTCTGGTGGCTTGTTGTGCTGCTGATAGCGGGCTGCAGCACGGCACCGCAAACTGACCGCCCTTACCCACTGCAGTTACAATCCGTTAGCACACGCCCAGGTGGCATCATTAGCGTTGCTGAATTGCAGCCCGGTGATTTGCTGCTCTCCTCCGCCACCTCGCCTCAATCCTGGGGCATTCGCCTGATTAGCTTCAGCGGTGTCAGCCATGCCGCAATCTACCTGGGTGATCGGCAAGTGGCGGAAGCCGTGGGCAGTGGTGTCAAAATCATTCCGCTGCAACAGGCTATTGAGTAGAGTAATAATTTGTTGGTGCTACGCGTGCCCAGCCTCACTCAAGACCAAAGCTCGCTGTTGCGCGAATTTGCCCACCAGCAACAAGGCAAAAAATACAATTTCAAAGGTATCGTGATGTTCATGCCGTTTATGGTTTCGCGCCGCGTCTGCGAGCTGCCGCTGATGCATGAAAATCTACGCAGTGCCTGTCTCACTGCATTAGCGCGCGTGCAACTCGCCGACGTTGACGATCCTCAAGCCAATCGCTTCTTCTGCTCAGAATTCGTCATCGCAGGATATCGCCATGCAGGCGTCGAGCTACTTCAGGGACAGGCGAGCTGGGTCAGTCCGGCTGATCTCATGCATCTGCGTGATGGAGATGTCTCAGCATGGCATAGCGAGCAGAATATGCAGTACATCGGCCATTTAAAGCGCTGGAACCTTAAAGAGATCCTCAGCCTGCGATCGGCGAGTCGGCAAGCAGAGTAAAAAGCGTTTACAATCATGCCAATCTTGATGTCGGGAGCGGATGATGAGCCAACGCGGACTGGAAGCACTGTTACGACCTAAATCAATCGCGGTGATTGGTGCGTCAGTTACACCGGGGCGCGCCGGCTACTTTATGATGCGTAATTTGCTGGCTGGCGGATTTAGCGGTCCGGTGCTGCCGGTCACGCCGAAGTATAAAGCCGTAAGCGGTGTGCTGGCCTGGCCGGATATTGCCAGCCTGCCGTTCGCGCCCGATCTCGCCATTATCTGTACTCATGCCAAACGCAATCTGGAGCTGCTGCAGCAGCTGGGTGAAAAAGGCTGCAAAGCCTGCATCATTCTCTCCTCGCCCGCCAGTCAGCTTGAAGAGTTGAAAGCCTGCGCCAGCCAGTGGCAAATTCGCCTGCTCGGCCCGAACAGTCTGGGATTGCTGGCCCCGTGGCAAGGATTAAACGCCAGCTTCTCGCCGGTGCCGATCGCAAAAGGACGCATTGCCTTTATTTCTCAATCCGCTGCGGTATCCAACACCATTCTTGATTGGGCTCAGCAGCGCAATCTCGGCTTCTCCTGGTTTATCGCTTTGGGCGACAGTCTGGATATTGATGTTGATGACTTGCTGGATTTCCTGGCGCGTGACGGTAAAACCAGCGCTATTCTGCTCTATCTAGAGCATCTCAGTGATGCGCGCCGCTTTGTTTCGGCCTCTCGTAGCGCCTCACGCAATAAACCGATTCTGGTGATCAAAAGCGGTCGCAGCCATCAGGCACAGGCGATGATTGGCACACTCAGCGGGCTGGATGCAGCATGGGATGCCGCGATTCAGCGTGCCGGTTTGCTGCGGGTGCAGGACACGCATGAACTGTTTTCCGCGGTGGAATCGCTAAGCCATATGCGTCCATTGCGAGGGGATAGATTGATGATCATCAGCAACGGCGCAGCCCCCGCAGCCTTAGCACTGGATGAGCTGTACGCGCGTAATGGCAAACTGGCTACGCTGAGTGATGAGACTTTACAAGCCTTGACCACGTTGTTGCCCGAGGGCGTTGGGCGCGGTAATCCGCTGGATCTCAAGGACGATGCCACCCCAGCGCGCTATGTTGCCTGCATCGAACAACTACTGGATAGCCATGAACTCGATGCATTAATGATTATCCATGCCCCGAGCGCCGTGTCTCCCGCCACCGAAACGGCCGAGCAAATTATTGCGACAGTGGCAAAACATCCGCGCGGCAAACAGGTGACACTTCTCACTAACTGGTGTGGCGAATACTCGTCACAAGCCGCTCGTCGTGCTTTCACTCAGGCCGGAATCCCCACCTGGCGCACACCGGAAGGCACTATAACTGCATTTATGCATCAGGTTGAGTATCGCCGTAACCAAAAACAACTGCGTGAAACCCCCGCTTTGCCGATAGGCCTGACACAAAATAGTACGCAGGCGCACCAACTGATTCAACAAGCGCTGGATCAGGGGATTAACACCCTGGATACCCACGAAGTGCAGCCGGTGCTGCAAGCGTATGGTTTGTCGACGCTACCGACCTGGATTGCGAGTGACAGCCGTGAGGCCGCCACTATTGCCGATCAGATTGGTTATCCGGTGGCGCTTAAGCTGCGGTCGCCGGATATTCCACACAAATCAGAAGTTCAGGGCGTGATGCTGTATTTGCGCAGTTGTGAGGAGGTTGAGCAGGCCGCTGAAGCGATATTTGATCGCGTGCGCCACACCCATCCTCAAGCCCGAATTGATGGATTGCTGGTACAAAGCATGGCGAATCGTGCGGGTGCGCAGGAATTACGCGTGGTGGTGGAGCAAGATCCGCTGTTTGGTCCCATCATTATGCTGGGTGAAGGCGGCGTAGAATGGCAGGCCGATAAACAGGCTGCCGTCGCACTTCCCCCATTGAACATGACGCTGGCGCGTTATCTGGTGATTCAGGCGATGAAGAGCGGCAAAGTGCGCAGTCGCAGTGCGTTGCGTCCACTGGATATTGCCGGGCTGAGCCAATTGCTGGTGCAGGTTTCAAATCTGGTGGTAGATTGCCCGGAGATCCAGCGGCTGGATATCCATCCGCTGCTGGCCTCCGCGAATGAATTCACCTTGCTGGATGTCACGCTGCAACTCGCGCCATTTACTGGTGATAACGAAGCGCGTCTGGCTATCCGTCCTTACCCGCATCATCTTGAAGAACAAGTACAGCTGAAAGATGGGCAGTATTGCCTGTTCCGTCCGATCTTGCCGGAAGATGAACCACAACTGCGCGCGTTTATCGCTCAGGTAACGAAAGAAGACCTTTATTATCGTTATTTCAGTGAGATCAATGAGTTCACGCATGAGGATCTCGCCAACATGACCCAAATCGACTATGACCGAGAGATGGCCATTGTTGCAGTACGACAGCACAACGGGAATGATGAGATTATTGGTGTGACGCGTGCGATCTCGGATGCCGATAACATTGATGCGGAGTTTTCGGTGCTGGTGCGCTCCGATCTTAAAGGACTCGGGATGGGCAGACGATTGCTGGAAAAGATGATCCGCTATACGCGCGATCATGGTCTGCAACAATTGAACGGTATCACCATGCCACACAACACCGGCATGATTACGCTGGCACGAAAACTGAATTTTCGTGTGAATATTCAATTGGATGATGGCATTGTCAGCCTGAATTTACCGCTCGGTGAGGCGTGATGATATCCTGTACAGAAAGGTAAAAATCCTCCTTATCAGGCCGGTTGATGTTATTATTTACCGTTAGGATCATGATTTGATGGCAAAAGGCCATGCAATGAACAGAGAAGAAGTGCACTGTGATGTTGTCTAAATTTAAACGCAATAAACACCAACAACACCTCGCACAGCTGCCTAAACTGTCACAATCCGTGTCGGATGTGACCACGCTTTACTCGCCTGCCGAGTTCCGTGAGACCCTGCTGACGAAAATCGCTGCGGCTGAAAAACGCATCTGCATCGCCGCGCTCTATCTCGAGAACGACGACGGCGGGCGTGGCATCATGCAGGCGCTCTATGCTGCGCGTCAGGCACGTCCGGAGCTGGATATCAGTATTCTGGTGGATTGGCATCGCGCGCAGCGTGGCCGAATTGGTGCCGCTCGTGGACTGACCAACGCTGATTGGTATTGCGAGATGGCAGCACAGCATCCCGAGATCGCTATTCCAGTGTATGGCATTCCCGTTAACACGCGTGAAGCACTTGGCGTACTGCATCTGAAAGGCTTCATTATTGATGACACCTTACTGTATAGCGGCGCCAGCCTGAATGATGTTTATCTGCATCAGCATGATAAATATCGCTATGATCGCTATCAGCTAATCCGCAATCCACAATTGGCGGACACCATGTACGCGTGGATTTGCGGAAATCTCAAGCAGTCCGATGCGGTTAATCGCCTTGACCAGACTGAGCGTCCATCCAGCCCTGAAATTAAAAACGAAACACGCCAGTTCCGCCAGGATTTGCGCAGTTTTAACTACCAGTTCGCGGGGAATACTGAAAATGACTCACTGGCGGTCACGCCGCTGGTGGGCCTTGGCAAACGCAGTCTGCTCAATAAAACCATCTTCCATTTGATGCCGTGCGCCGAGCGTAAACTGACGCTGTGCACGCCTTACTTCAACCTGCCAGCGATCCTGGTGCGTAATCTGATCCACCTGCTGCGTCAGGGTAAAGAAGTGGAGATCATCGTGGGCGATAAAACCGCCAACGATTTCTACATCCCGCCTGACCAGCCGTTTAAAATCATCGGCGCACTGCCCTATCTGTATGAGATCAACCTGCGACGCTTTCTGAGCCGTTTGCAGTATTACGTCAATAACGGCCAGTTGACGGTGCGTTTGTGGAAAGACGGCGAAAACAGTTATCACCTGAAAGGCATTTGGGTGGATGACGAGTGGATGATGATTACCGGTAATAACCTTAATCCGCGCGCCTGGCGACTGGATTTGGAAAATGCGGTGCTTATCCATGATCCGAAGAATGAGCTGGCAGAACAGCGCGAGAAAGAGCTGGCGTTGATTCGTGAACATACCACGACGGTCCAGCACTTCCGCGAATTAGAGAGTATTTCTGACTATCCGGCGAAAGTACGTAAGTTAATCCGTCGTCTACGCCGTATCCGTATTGACCGTCTTATCAGTCGCTTACTCTAACAGATGCGTGCGTTCATCCTCTGCGTAGTTTTACTTTGTAGTGGATGTGCGCATGTGGCACAAGATAACTGGACCGGTAAGGACAAAGCCGAACACTTCTTCTCTTCTGCCGTGCTAGCCGCTGCCGGCAGTGAAATCTCCCAACACCAGCATCAAAGCCGTGGACAAAATTTACGTTTTGGCTTTTTGTTCTCGCTGAGTTTTGGCGTAGGAAAAGAGTTATATGACAGCCGCTCTTCGGGGAGCGGCTGGAGTTGGAAAGATCTCAGCTATGACGTGGCGGGAGCGGCCACTGGCGTTGCCTTGTGGAATTTAAGCCAATAATCACAGTGCAATGCCCTTCCCTTTGCGATGGAGCATCAGGGAAATAACGAAGGCCAATGCCCCCATCGCCGACACATACCAGAAGAAACTGGTTTCAATCCCCTCTTTCTTCAGCAGTAAAGCGACATACTCGGCCGAACCACCAAAGATCGCATTAGCCACCGCATAAGATAAGCCAACACCTAGTGCGCGCACTTCTGGCGGGAACATTTCTGCTTTCAGAATGCCACTGATGGCGGTATAGAAGCTGGTGATAATCAGCGCCAGCATGATCAGTGCAAATGCGGCCCAACCGCTCTGCACATTTTGCAGCATCATCAGGATCGGCACGGTACAGACCGCTGCACCCGCACCAAAGATCATCATCGAGGATCGACGACCGATCTTATCTGAAAGCGCTCCAACGATCGGCTGAATCAACATGAAGACGAATAATGCAGCAGTCATCAATCCGCTGGCACTGCGTGCATCCATCCCTGCCGTGTTGACGAGATACTTTTGCATGTAGGTGGTAAAGGTGTAGAAGCTCAGTGAACCGCCGGCAGTAAAACCCAATACCATCAGAAATGCGCGTGAGTGATTGCGCAGCAAACCCATAACGCTGCCCGCATCTTTATGTTCACGATTCTTTTTCTCGGAGGTTTCATTCAGTGAGCGACGCAGCCACAGAGCGACCACAGCCAGCACGGCGCCAAGGAAGAAGGGGATACGCCAACCCCAACTCCGCAACTCTTCGTCGCTGAGGATCTGTTGCAGTACTACCACGGTAAGAACCGCTAACAGCTGCCCGCCGATCAGCGTCACATACTGGAATGATGCGTAAAATCCTTTACGGCCCTCTAAAGCGACTTCACTCATGTAAGTAGCGCTGGTGCCATACTCTCCTCCCACTGACAACCCTTGAAACATACGCGCCAGCAGCAGGATCACCGGTGCCGCTACGCCAATTTCGCCGTATCCTGGCAGGCAGGCGATCACCAGGGATCCTAAACACATCATGCAGACAGAAATCAGCATTGAGTTTTTACGTCCATGGCGATCGGCGATATAGCCAAACAGCCAGCCACCAATCGGACGCATTAAAAATCCAGCGGCGAATACACCTGCTGTTTGCAGTAACTGCGTAGTGGTATCGCCTGCCGGGAAGAATACATGCGCGAAATAGAGTGAGAAAAAGGAGTAAACGTAGAAATCGAACCATTCGACCAGGTTGCCCGATGACGCGCCAACAATCGCCCAGATGCGTTGTTTGCTGTTTATCGTTGATTCAGATGGTGCCACTTTTTGTTGTAGTGAGTCGGTCATGTCTTACCTCATTTCCTTGCGATAAATTAATGCCAAAGGATTCAGTAAAGCACGTGTTGGGCGGTTTCGGGAATTGGATGACGTTGAAGGTGCTAATTTGTGATTAGTAAGGGATTTTGGGGGTGAAATTAGGGCGATTGCATGCAATTTCAGCGTTATATAGACGTAAAAAAACCCTGAACTTTCGTTCAGGGTTTCTTCACTTGTTTGATGCCTGGCAGTTCCCTACTCTCGCATGGGGAGGCCCCACACTACCATCGGCGCTACGGCGTTTCACTTCTGAGTTCGGCATGGGGTCAGGTGGGACCACCGCGCTAAAGCCGCCAGGCAAATTCTTGTGCTCTGTCCTGTGTCTTTTGTGCTGATGCTGCGTTGCTCTCCCTCGCGTAACTCAGTCACATACCTCAGTATGCTCCTTCGTTCCGTCCCGGTCGGCGCCTTGCCT
>NZ_SZZV01000039.1:0-7920 GCF_009829935.1 Pantoea sp. Seng
CAGTGCGGCCATCAAATGCGTGAAGCGGATAAACAAGTTCGCGATAAGGTGCGCAGCAATGAGCAAGTGATCGGCATTTTTCATCCTGAGTAGCAGAATGGCGCAGCTTTTTTTAAGCTTAAACTTACAGCGGGATTGAATTCCGCTACAATCGGCGCCATTAACGCTGAGCAGTATGCAGCAACACATTTGTTGGCATCCTCAGTCTTGAACCTTTCTGGTTGGTTATTGCACGCAAAATAGACCAATGAGACGGGATCTCAGTTCTCAACGGTTAGGAGATATCATGAAAGTAGCAAAAGACCTGGTGGTGAGCCTGGCGTATCAGGTTCGTACCGAAGACGGTGTGTTGGTTGACGAGTCACCGGTGAGTGCACCGTTGGACTATCTGCACGGTCATGGTTCCCTGATTTCTGGTCTGGAAAAAGCGCTGGAAAATCACGCGGTTGGCGATAAGTTTGATGTGCATATTCCGGCAAACGACGCTTACGGTCAGTACGATGACAACCTGGTGCAGCGTGTACCAAAAGACGTGTTCATGGGCGTCGATGAACTGCAGGTTGGCATGCGCTTCCTGGCAGAAACCGATCAGGGTCCAGTGCCGGTTGAAATCACTGAAGTGGAAGACGAGCACGTTGTGGTTGATGGTAACCACATGCTGGCGGGTCAGAACCTGAACTTCAACGTGGAAGTGGTAGCGATCCGTGAAGCAACGGAAGAAGAAATCGCACACGGCCATGTACATGGTGCAGATGGTCATCATCATGACCACGATCACGACCATGGTCACGATCACGGCCAGGGCGGTTGTGGTACTGGCGGTTGCGGTTGCAGCCACTAAGTTCTGCATTGAACAACAAAAGGCCACCTTCAGGTGGCCTTTTGCTTTAATAGTGCGGTGGTGGCGTCTCTTCGGACTGCGAAGCAATCGGTGAAGGTGTCGCTGCTTTCACTTTATCCACTAATAAACGTACCTGTTCGCGCATACGACTCATCTCCAGTTCATGTTGAGTCACCGTCAGATTGAGCTGATCGATGGTGTGCTCCTGAAATGCCAGTTTGCTCTCCAGCGCCTCAAGGCGTTGCTCCCACTCTTCATGCTGCATCATTTCTTCTCCTGTCACGGTGCTGCGCCTGGCGCGTATCGGGCGTGATTCTACGGTCTTTAGCGGCAGAATCACCCCTATTTTTAACCTTTATGGGGCTTTGCGGTTGAAATCAGCGCTAATGCCTTCATCTCTGGTGAAACTTCCTGATGCAAAAAAGGTCGGATGTTAAGCGGGTAATTACGTTGTGGGAGTGTTCGCCGCTGCCACGTAAAGTTATAGTGTGGGCCACTGTCCGCAATGATTCCCGAGGTTTAGATGCTTCGGTTTTGGAGAAAGGATGAAATCACTGTTTAAAGTCACATTGTTAGCTACCACCATGGCCATTGCGCTGAATGCACCGCTGGCAATGGCAGCTGAAACCGCTGCGGCTCCGGCTGACGCTGCTCAGGCAGCACCGCAGGCACCGAAAAATGCTGCCTTCAAAAACGAAGACCAGCAGTCAGCTTATGCGCTGGGTGCTTCTTTGGGTCGCTACATGGACAACTCTCTGAAGGAACAAGAGAAACTGGGCATCAAACTGGACAAAGATCAGTTGATCGCAGGTGTTCAGGATGCATTCGGTGGCAAGAGCAAACTGTCTGATCAAGAAATCGAGCAGACACTGCAAGCCTTCGAAGGCCGCGTGAAAGGTGCTGCACAGGCGAAGATGGAAAAGGACGCGAAAGAGAACTCTGACAAGGGTGCCGCTTACGCTGATAAATTCGCCAAAGAAAAAGGCGTGAAGAAAACTGAATCTGGCTTGCTGTATCAGGTTGAGAAAGAAGGCACCGGTGACGCACCTAAAGACAGCGACACCGTCGTCGTGAACTATAAAGGTACGCTGATCGACGGTACCGAGTTCGATAACTCTTACACCCGTGGCGAGCCACTGTCATTCCGTCTCGACGGCGTGATCCCAGGCTGGACCGAAGGTCTTAAGCACGTGAAGAAAGGCGGCAAGATCAAGCTGGTGATCCCACCGAACCTGGCTTACGGTAAAAATGGCGTTCCGGGCATTCCGGCCAACTCAACGCTGGTATTTGATGTTGAGCTGCTGGATATCAAGCCAGCGCCAAAAGCGGATGAGAAAGCACAGGCTCCGGCCGCTGCTGATAAGAAAGCGCAGTAATCTGCTTGCGCTTCTGACGCCGCCTCCGGGCGGCGTTTTTATTTGTCCGCCAGACTTGAGCTGCGCTGGCTGTGCTCGCCATCCTCACTCATGCTCATGGCATGAACCAACTTGCCGTCTTGCAGCAACCCAAATTGTTTAGGGGAATGAGTAAAGCTCTGGCTAAACATCCCGACATTTGCCAGACTAGCGCCTGCACAACTATCACAATATGAGTCTGCCCCAAAGCTGTCGAGACAGGCTCCAGCCATTTAGGGTAATGTCTTCGATGTCTAATCCATTCAATCCCGGTGAACTGACTGACTTCGATTTACTGGAGCAACGTCCGTTCGAGCAAGCCGATTACGATATTCTCAAATCTTACGAAGCCGTCGTTGATGGCCTCGCGATGCTGATCGGCTCGCACTGCGAAATCGTGCTGCACTCGCTGGAAGATTTGAAATGCTCCGCCGTGCGCATCGCCAACGGTGAACATACCGGCCGTAAAGTGGGCTCGCCGATTACCGATTTGGCACTGCGCATGCTGCACGATATGCATGGCGCTGACAGCAATGTGTCCCGTGCTTACTTCACGCGCGCTAAGAGCGGCGTGCTGATGAAATCGGTCACCATCGCGATTCGCAATCGTCAGCAGCGCGTGATTGGCCTGCTGTGTATTAACATGAACCTTGATGTGCCGTTCTCGCAGATTATGTCGACCTTTATGCCGCCGGAAATGCAGCAGGTAGATTCCAACGTCAACTTTGCCAGCTCAGTCGAAGACCTGGTGATGCAAACGCTGGAATTTACCATTGAGGAAGTGAGCAACGACCGCAATGTGTCGAACAACGCCAAGAATCGCCAGATTGTGCTCAACCTGTACGAGAAGGGAATTTTTGATATCAAGGATGCGATTAACCAGGTGGCCGATCGTCTCAATATTTCCAAACACACGGTTTATCTCTACATCCGCCAGTTCAAAAGTGGAGACTTCCAGGGGCAGGATCGCTAATGCGCTATACCTTGCTGGTAACGGGGCCAGCGTACGGTACGCAGAATGCCAGTAGTGCATTGCTGTTTGCTCGTGCGTTGCTCAAAGCAGGGCACCAGTTGGAAAGTGTTTTCTTTTATAGAGAAGGCGTGCTGAATGCCAATCAGCTCACTTCACCTGCCAGCGATGAAGTCGATGTGGTGCGCGCATGGCAGCAACTGCGCGAAGAGAGTGGTGCCGCGCTAAATATTTGCGTGGCTGCCGCATTGCGCCGTGGCGTGACGGATGAGCAGGAAGCGACGCGCTTGCAACTGGTGGGCAGTAATTTGCAGCCTGGTTTTAAACTGAGCGGCTTAGGTGCGCTGGCAGAAGCCGCGTTGAGCTGTGATCGTTTGGTGCAATTCTGATGAATCGTGTGGCATTTCTTTTCACTCAGGCACCCCACGGCAGCAGCGCGGGCAGGGAAGGGCTGGATGCGGTGCTGGCCACTGGCGCGCTCAGCGAAGACATTGGACTGTTCTTTATTGGCGATGGCGTACTGCAACTGCAACGCGCACAGCAGCCTGAGCAGATTTTGGCTCGCAACTATATCGCGACGTTCGGCGTGCTCGATCTCTACGACATCGACCAGTGTTTCGCCTGCCGAGAGTCACTTGATGCGCGCGGGCAAAGCTTGACGGCTGAACGCGTGATGACGGCTGAAGTGCTGGATGCCGCGACACTGCGCCAGAAACTCGCCACTTATCATCGAATCCTTCGTTTCTGAGAATCCAACATGCTCTACACGCTGCTGCAATCACCCTGGCAATGCGATATCGATAGCCTGTTACTGCTGATGCAGAAGGGCGACGACTTGCTGCTAATGCAGGATGGCGTCACGGCCGCGCTTGAGGGCAGCCAGATGCTCATCAAGCTGCAAGCCTCTCCGGCCGCGCTTTGGGTTCTTGAGGAAGATGTGGTCGCGCGTGGGTTGGTTGAGCAAATTTCGACCAAAGTAGCACGTTTGGACTATACTGGTTTCGTTGCGATGACGGTGAAGCACCAACAACAAGTGGCCTGGTAGCAAGGAAAACCTGGTTATTTCTTGACACCCTTTTGACACAGCCCTAAAATTCTGCCTCCTCGTAGTAATACGAGGCGATTTATTACGTGTTTACGAAGCAAAAAGCTAAATCCCAGGAGCTATTTAATGGCAACAGTTAACCAGCTGGTTCGCAAACCACGCGTACGCAAAGTTGCAAAGAGCAACGTGCCTGCGCTGGAAGCTTGCCCGCAGAAACGTGGTGTTTGTACTCGTGTGTACACCACTACCCCTAAAAAACCAAACTCAGCACTGCGTAAAGTTTGCCGTGTGCGTTTGACTAACGGTTTTGAAGTTACCTCCTACATCGGCGGTGAAGGTCATAACCTCCAGGAACACTCAGTGATCCTGATTCGTGGCGGTCGTGTTAAAGACTTGCCAGGTGTGCGTTACCACACCGTTCGCGGCGCGCTTGACTGCTCAGGTGTTAAAGACCGTAAGCAGTCACGCTCCAAGTACGGCGTGAAGAAGCCAAAGGCTTAATGGTTCTCCGTTAAGTAAGGCCAAACATTTTCACTTTAATGTCAAAATAAACTCGTAGAGTTTTGGACAATCCTGAATTAACAACGGAGTATTTCCATGCCACGTCGTCGCGTCATTGGTCAGCGTAAAATCCTGCCAGATCCTAAGTTCGGATCAGAATTGCTGGCTAAATTTGTAAACATCCTGATGGTAGATGGTAAAAAATCTACTGCAGAATCTATCGTCTATACCGCACTTGATACCCTGGCTCAACGTGCAGGTAAAGATGGTCTGGAAGCTTTCGAAGTTGCACTCGAAAACGTACGTCCGACTGTAGAAGTTAAGTCACGTCGCGTTGGTGGTTCAACCTACCAGGTTCCAGTTGAAGTCCGTCCGGTTCGTCGTAATGCTCTGGCAATGCGTTGGATCGTTGAAGCTGCTCGTAAACGCGGTGATAAATCAATGGCTCTTCGCCTGGCGAACGAACTTTCTGACGCTGCAGAGAACAAAGGTACTGCAGTTAAGAAACGTGAAGACGTTCACCGTATGGCTGAAGCCAACAAGGCGTTCGCACACTACCGCTGGTAACAGCCACGTAGTTGTTATTAACCCAGCGGGCGTCCCAGTGGCTTACCTGCTGGGCTTTTTTAACTTAGAACGTCTCAGAATCAGAGGAATCAAATGGCTCGTAAAACACCCATTGAGCGCTATCGTAACATCGGTATCAGTGCTCACATCGACGCCGGTAAAACTACCACTACCGAACGTGTTCTGTTCTACACCGGTGTAAACCACAAGATCGGTGAAGTGCATGACGGCGCCGCAACCATGGACTGGATGGAGCAGGAACAGGAACGTGGTATTACCATCACTTCCGCTGCAACCACCTGTTACTGGTCAGGTATGGCTAAGCAGTTCGAGCCACACCACGTCAACATCATTGACACCCCGGGACACGTTGACTTCACCATCGAAGTTGAGCGTTCTATGCGTGTGCTTGATGGCGCAGTAATGGTTTACTGTGCGGTTGGTGGTGTTCAGCCACAGTCTGAAACCGTATGGCGCCAGGCTAACAAATATAAAGTTCCACGCATCGCGTTCGTTAACAAAATGGACCGCATGGGTGCTAACTTCCTGAAAGTTGTTGAACAGATGAAAACGCGCCTGGGTGCAAACCCGGTTCCGCTTCAGCTGGCAATCGGCGCAGAAGAGAAATTCACCGGTGTTGTTGACCTGGTGAAAATGAAAGCCATCAACTGGAACGATGAAGATCAGGGCGTTACCTTCGTTTACGAAGATATCCCAGCTGATATGCAGGAACTGGCTGATGAATGGCGTGCGAATCTGGTTGAAGCCGCTGCAGAAGGTTCTGATGAGCTGATGGAGAAATTCTTCGGCGGTGAAGAGCTGACTGAAGAAGAGATCAAAACTTCTCTGCGTAAGCGCGTGCTGAAAAACGAAATCATCCTGGTTACCTGTGGTTCTGCATTTAAGAACAAAGGTGTTCAGGCGATGCTGGATGCGGTAGTTGAATACCTGCCAGCACCGACTGACGTTACCGCGATCAACGGTATGCTGGACGACGGTAAAGACACGCCGGCTGAGCGTCATTCTGACGACAACGAGCCGTTTGCTGCTCTGGCGTTCAAAATCGCAACCGACCCGTTTGTGGGTAACCTGACTTTCTTCCGCGTTTACTCTGGTGTTGTTAACACCGGTGACACCGTGTTCAACCCGGTTAAGTCAAACCGTGAGCGTCTGGGCCGTATCGTTCAGATGCACGCTAACAAACGTGAAGAGATCAAAGAAGTTCGTGCGGGCGACATCGCAGCTGCGATCGGCCTGAAAGATGTGACCACTGGTGACACCCTGTGTGATCCAGAAAATGTCATCATTCTTGAGCGCATGGAATTCCCAGAGCCAGTAATCTCTATCGCCGTTGAGCCGAAAACCAAAGCTGACCAGGAAAAAATGGGTCTGGCTCTGGGTCGTCTGGCAAAAGAGGATCCATCTTTCCGCGTATGGACTGATGAAGAATCTAACCAGACCATCATCGCGGGTATGGGTGAGCTGCACCTCGACATCATCGTTGACCGTATGAAGCGTGAGTTCAACGTTGAAGCGAACGTCGGTAAACCACAGGTTGCTTATCGCGAAGCGATTCGCGCTAAAATCACCGATGTTGAAGGTAAACACGCTAAGCAGTCCGGTGGTCGTGGTCAGTACGGTCATGTTGTTATCGACATGTACCCACTGGAGCCGGGTTCTAACCCTAAAGGTTACGAATTCGTCAACGACATCAAGGGTGGTGTGATTCCAACTGAATACATCCCTGCGGTTGATAAAGGTATCCAGGAGCAGCTGAAGTCTGGTCCACTGGCCGGTTACCCGGTAGTAGATCTGGGTGTTCGTCTGCACTTCGGTTCTTACCATGACGTTGACTCCTCTGAGCTGGCGTTTAAACTGGCCGCTTCTTTAGCCTTCAAAGATGGCTTTAAGAAAGCACAGCCCGTTCTGCTTGAGCCGATCATGAAGGTTGAAGTAGAGACTCCGGAAGAGAACACCGGTGACGTTATCGGTGACCTTAGCCGTCGTCGTGGTATGCTCAAAGGACAGGAATCTAACGCTACTGGCGTTCAGATCCATGCTGAAGTTCCACTGTCTGAAATGTTCGGATATGCAACCCAGCTGCGTTCTCTGACCAAAGGCCGTGCTTCTTACTCCATGGAGTTCCTGAAGTACGATGATGCGCCGAACAACGTCGCTCAGGCCGTTATTGAAGCTCGTAGCAAATAAGCTACGGTTTAAAAATTGTGAACTGATGCCTTCATGACTCATGAAGGCACAACGTAAGGAATTATCGCCATGGCGAAAGAGCAATTTCAGCGTAACAAACTGCACGTAAACGTTGGCACCATCGGTCACGTTGACCATGGTAAAACCACTCTGACTGCAGCTATCACCACCGTTCTGGCTAAAACCTACGGCGGCTCTGCTAAAGCGTTCGATCAGATCGATAACGCACCAGAAGAGAAAGCTCGTGGTATCACCATCAACACTTCACACGTTGAATATGAAACCCCGACTCGCCACTATGCGCACGTTGACTGCCCTGGCCACGCCGACTATGTGAAAAACATGATCACCGGTGCTGCGCAGATGGACGGCGCGATCCTGGTTGTTGCTGCGA